>JBOIAH010000356.1:0-5999 GCA_050739055.1 Steroidobacteraceae bacterium
ATTGGGGACATTGAACGCAACCAGCGGGCCGCATGCGTAGCAACCGGACCCATCGCCATAGCCGCAGCTCGCGACAGTGACCAGGACGGCGGCGGCACCGGCCAGCAGCCGCAAGCGCCGCTGCGGAACCGAGCGGAAAGTCACGCGAGACTCGATGCTCATTGCGGGTCCTCCCTGCGAAAAGTGAGTACGGCTTAACCGCACGCAACGCACTCCCGCGCACCCGGTTGACACCCCCGCGGGCCGTGCGCCGTTCCCGGGCAGCGTACACTGCGGCACCCCGGGAAGCACGGGACGGTGGCATGGCGCGTTCCCAGACGGTGTTCCTGTTCGACGTGGACAATACCCTCCTCGACAACGACGCGGTACAGGCCGATCTGAGCGCGCATCTGGAGCAGGAGTTCGGCCAGGCGAGCCGCGACCGGTATTGGACAATCTTCGAGGCGCTGCGGGTCGAGCTTGGCTACGCCGATTATCTCGGCGCGCTGCAGCGCTATCGCCTGGAGAACCTCGACGATCCGCACCTGTTGCGCATCTCGTCCTTCCTCGTGGACTATCCTTTTGCGCAGCGGCTGTATCCCGGTGCGCTCGCAGCGCTCGAGCGCTGCAGCCGGCTGGGCCGCACGGTGATCCTCTCGGACGGCGACGTGGTGTTCCAGCCGCGCAAGGTACAGCGCTCGGGGCTGTGGGAGGCCGTCGAGGGACGGGTCCTCATCTACCTGCACAAGGAGCAGATGCTCCCGGCTGTCGAGCACCGCTACCCGGCCGGGCATTATGTGATGATCGACGACAAGCTGCGCATACTCACGGCTATGAAGAATTTCTGGGGCGGGAAACTCACGACCATTCTTCCGTGCCAGGGACACTACGCACTCGAGCCGCGCGAGCTGGCCGCGTATCCGCCCGCCGATCTGACCGTGGGCAGCATCGGCGAACTGACGAGGTGCGACTTGCCCCTGCCGGAGGAATGACATGTCCGAGGAGCATCCGTGGCTTCAGGCATTGCGGGCGGTGAGCGCTGCGCTGCAGACGGTGCTCGGCGCGCTGCTGGAAGCCGCGCGCCGCTTCGAGCTCCCGGCCTCGCCGCTCGAGCGGCTGCAGCAGATCACGAGCGATCCGCAGTGGCAGTGGCTGCAGCCGCTGTATCGGCTGATCGCGGACGTCGACCACGCGCTCGCCTACGCGCGTGATCTGCCGGCGAGCGAGAGCGCTGCGATCGGCGCACACGCCCGGGAGTTGCTCAGCGGCGGGGGCGGGCCCGCCGAGCAGCCGTTTCTCGAGCACTACCGGGCGCTGCTGCAGAGCGATCCGGCGGTGGCGATGGCGCACGCCGCCGCGCTGCGCGCCCTGCAGGCGCTGCCGCCGGAAGCCAGCAACCAGTCCGAGCGGCTGCACGCGCGCCACCAGTGGAACGAACGGCGCCGGTTCCTTCGCATGGGACAACGCGGACGAGGGACTTCATGAATGCGGTGCCCCGTGCCCTGACTTAGGGCGCGGCTCCAGGGCACTAGAGTTGCGCGCGGGTCAGCTGGATCTGCATCTCCTCCATGCGGTAATCGATGATGAGCACATCGAAGGAGCCGAGCAGATCCATGCCGAGCAGCAGCACCGGCTTGGTGGTCAGCTTCCAGTGCTGGAACAGGTACATGTCGCCGAAGGTGATGTGCACGCCACGGATCGTGAGGCCTCCCATCTCGATGTCCGGTGCCGGAAGGTAATCACCGCTTTGCACGTCGAGCGTCACGCCGACGATGTCGGCGCGTTGGGGGTGACGCGGGGGGTGGCGCATGAGCTCGTTGCGAAGCGGCAGATTTCCGACGCTGCCCTGCGCGCCGGTATCGATGATAGCCTTGCAGCGGACCCCGCCGACACGCGCGTCGGCGAGCAGCAGCCCGCCCTCGATCACCTTCAGCCGAACGACGCTGAAGCCGCGCTGCGCCGGCTCACCGTGCGAGCGTGCGATCACCAGCTTGTCGTGGGCGAAATCCGCAAAAATCCGCTTGCCCTGGAATCCCTGGTTGCCGAGCACGCCCTGCGCGCCGCCAAACACGTCCGCCACGATCGGCAGCATGGTCGGTCCCATGAGCAGGTCCCCGACTTCCATGCTCGAGACGGAAATGGTCGGCACCACCGCCGAGCCGGTGAATCCGGTGACCAGGGTGACCGTGCCCGCGCCGGGTGAGCCGAGCGCCCGCGCGGTGGCGGGCGTGATCGCCGAATGATTAGCGCCGGTGTCGAGCACGAGTCGAAAGGGCCCCTTGCCGTCGATCAGCACCGGCGCCCAGATCCGGCCGATCCGGTCGCGGTTCGTCGGCGCCACGTAGCGCGGCTCCGGGGCCTGCACGGTGACTTCGGGCACCGGCTGGCCGGAAGCGGGCGCTGGCGCAGGCGGCGCCGCCTGCGGCACCTGCGCCGCCGGCGTGGAACTGGGCTCGTGAATCGCGGGCGCCGCCGGGGCGGGCGTGGGCGCCTGGGATGCGGGCGCGAGTGGCTGCGATTGAGTCGCGGCGGCGGGCGCCGGCAAGGTGGGCGCGGGCACCTGCACGACGCTCATCGCCACGGGAGGGGAAAGCAGCATCCCCAGCAGCCACCCGCAAACGAGTGCGTAGCGAGGAGCGATCACGCTCGGCAGTAGAGCACGGTGCGACGCGCACCTCCAGATGCGGCCGCAACGCTTCGCCGCAGCCGGCGCGTGCCGCAGCGTGATTGCGCGGTTTGCATGATCATCGGCACAGAATACCGCGAATCATGCTTGCGCGCCGGCGAGCGTCACCCTAACCTCGTGTGAAGGAGCGCTCCGGGGAGACGGTCAGTTGTCGAGAGTCGCCGCCGCTTGCCTGGCGTCAGCATGTCCGATACTCGTGACCTGAAGTCCAGCGCCGGGGGGCCAGGCCAGATGCGCACCACCGTGCCGGTGAGCGGGGCGTCACCATCGCAGGCCGCAGGCCCGGTGCCGATCGCCCTGACTCATCTGCAGCGGCTCGAGGCCGAGAGCATCCACATCTTCCGCGAGGTCGTGGCCGAGTGCGACCGGCCGGTGATGCTCTTTTCCATCGGCAAGGACAGCGCCGTGATGCTGCACCTCGCCGTGAAGGCGTTCTATCCGGCGCCGCCGCCGTTTCCGCTGCTGCACGTGGATACCACCTGGAAGTTCCGCGCCATGTACGAGTTCCGCGATTCCGTGGCGCGGCGGCCCGGGATCAAGCTGCTCGTGTACGTGAACCCCGAGGGGCTCGCCCGGGGCATCAATCCCTTCACGCACGGCTCGCAGGTGCACACCGATGTCATGAAGACTCAGGCGCTGCGCCAGGCGCTCGACCTGTACGGGTTCGACGCGGCCTTCGGCGGCGCGCGCCGCGACGAGGAAAAGAGCCGCGCCAAGGAGCGTATTTTCTCGTTTCGCTCCGCGCAGCACCGCTGGGACCCGCGCCAGCAGCGTCCGGAGCTGTGGGCGCTGTACAACGCACGCAAGCGCACCGGCGAGAGCCTGCGCGTGTTTCCTCTGTCGAACTGGACCGAGCTCGATGTATGGCAGTACATCTGGCTGGAGAAGATTCCGATCGTGCCGCTGTATCTCGCCGCCCCGCGCCCGGTGGTCGAGCGCGACGGGGCCCTCATCATGGTCGACGACGAGCGCATGCCGCTGCAGGCGGGCGAGCGCCCGGCGATCAGGAAGGTGCGCTTCCGCACCCTCGGCTGCTACCCGCTCACCGGGGCGATCGAGAGCGAGGCGGACACATTGCCGGGGATCATCCGCGAGATGCTGCTCGCCACAACTTCCGAGCGCCAGGGACGCCTCATCGACCACGACGCGACCGCGTCCATGGAACAGAAGAAGCAGGAGGGGTACTTCTGATGGCCTGCTCATCCGGGCCCGCGGGCGGTGACTTCGCCGCGGAGCTGCGCGCGCACCAGCGCAAGAGCCTGCTGCGCTTCATTACCTGCGGCTCGGTCGACGACGGCAAGTCGACTCTCATCGGACGGCTGTTGTACGAGTCGCGGATGATCCTCGACGATCAGCTCGCAGCTCTCGAGCAGGATTCGAAGCGGGTCGGCACGCGCGGCGGGGAGCTGGATTTCGCGCTGCTGGTCGACGGGCTCGCGGCCGAGCGCGAGCAGGGCATTACCATCGACGTCGCCTACCGCTTCTTCGCCACCGAGACGCGCAAGTTCATCGCCGCCGACACCCCGGGGCATGAGCAGTACACGCGCAACATGGTGACCGGCGCCTCGACGGCCGAGCTGGCGGTGATCCTCATCGACGCGCGCAAGGGGGTGCTCACCCAGACGCGGCGCCACAGCTTCCTGGTACAGCTGCTCGGCATCTCGCGCGTGGTGCTGGCGATCAACAAGATGGACCTGGTCGGTTATTCGCGTGCCGGCTTCGAGGCGATCCTCGCCGACTATCGGGAGTTTGCCGCGCGCATCGGGCTCACCGACATCACCGCCATTCCCGTGTCGGCGGTGTACGGCGACAACATCACGCAGCACGGCGCCTGCATGCCGTGGTATGCGGGGCCCACCGTGCTCGGGTACCTGGAGAGCGTCGCGCTGGACGTGGGGACGGCGGGCAAGCCGCTGCGCCTGCCCGTGCAATGGGTGAACCGGCCCAACCCCGACTTCCGCGGCTTCTGCGGACAGATCGTCAGTGGCAGCGTGCGCCGGGGAGATCGTATCCGGGTGCTGCCCGCCGGGCGCGAGAGCTGCGTCGCGCGCATCGTAACTGCGGACGGGGATCTCGAGACCGCCGTCGCCGGGCAGTCGGTCACGCTCACCCTGGATTCGGAGATCGACGTCGGTCGTGGCGACGTCATCGCCGCGGTAGATCAGGCTCCGCAGATCGCCAACCAGTTCGAGGCGAGCGTCGTGTGGCTGCACGAGGAGCCCATGCTGCAGGGACGGACCTACCTCATGAAGGCGGGCGCGCGCACCGTTTCGGCCACCGTGAGCCCGCTCAAACACAAGATCAACGTCAACACCCTGGAGCACATGGCCTGCGAACGGCTCGAGCTCAACGACATCGGCGTGTGCGAGCTGGAGCTCGACCGGCCGATCGCCTTTGAGCCTTACGCGGAGAACCGCGCGCTGGGCGGCTTCATCCTCATCGATCGCCTGACCAACGCCACGGTGGGGGCCGGGCTCATCAACTTCGCGCTGCGCCGCTCGCAGAACGTGCACTGGCAGGCGCTCGACGTGGACAAGAAGGTCCGCGCGCAGCAAAAGGGACAAAAGGCCTGCGTGCTGTGGCTCACCGGGCTGTCCGGCGCCGGCAAGTCCACCATTGCCAACCGCGTGGAGAAGAAGCTCGCCGCCGCGGGCCGGCATACTTATCTGCTCGACGGCGACAACGTGCGCCACGGGCTCAACAAGGACCTGGGCTTCACCGCCCAGGATCGTGTCGAGAACATCCGCCGCGTCGCGGAAGTCTCCCGGCTGATGGTCGACGCCGGCCTGATCGTGCTGGTGTCGTTCATCGCGCCGTTCCGCGCCGAGCGGCGCATGGCGCGCGAGCTGTTCGCGCCGGGGGAGTTCTTCGAGGTGTTCGTCGATACCCCGCTCGCCGTGGCCGAGAGCCGCGACATCAAGGGGCTGTACCGCAAGGCGCGCCGCGGGGAGCTGAAGAACTTCACCGGCATTGACTCCCCGTACGAGGCGCCGGAGGAGCCGGAGATCCGCATCGACACCACGGCGGTGAACGCCGAGCAAGCCGCCGAGCGTATCGTCGCGCACCTCGCGGCCGCGGGAGTGACCGGGCCGCCATGAGCGGCATGCCGCCCCGGACGCTCCTCGAGCGCGTGACCAAAATCGCTCGCCAGGCAGGCAGTGAGATTCTCGAGGTCTATGCCTCGGGCGCGCCGGCCACGACTGCCAAGGCGGATGACTCGCCGCTCACGGCCGCGGACCTGCGCTCGCATCGCCTCATCGTGGCGGCATTACGCGCACTCACGCCCGATGTTCCGGTGCTGTCGGAGGAATCGGCGCGGACGCCGTATGCGCAG
>JBOIAH010000357.1:0-2326 GCA_050739055.1 Steroidobacteraceae bacterium
GTGACGGAATCGAACCGTCGACCAGCGGATTAAAAGTCCGATGCTCTACCAACTGAGCTAACGCCCCACAGAGGATCGCAGCGGATGGGGGACTGGTTGGCAGGCGCTCCGCCGCGCGCGGGGCCGGCATGATACTACAGGCCCTGGTAGCGGGTCGGATCGGGTATTCCCGCGTCTGCAAACCCCGCACGGCGCAGGCGGCACGAGTCGCAGCGCCCGCACGCGCGCCCGTGCGCGTCGGCCTGGTAGCAGGACACCGTCTGGGCGTAGTCGACCCCCAGGCGCGTGCCCTCGCGAATGATCTGCGCCTTGGTCCAGCCGATCAGCGGCGCCTCGATGCGAGACGGGCGGCCTTCAACACCCGCCCGGGTGGCAAGCCCCGCCAGACGCGCGAATGCGCCGATGAACTCCGGCCGGCAGTCCGGGTAACCGCTCCAATCGAGCACATTCACGCCGATGAAAATGTCGCATGCGCCGAGCACTTCGCCCCAGGCGAGTGCCAGCGCCAGCAAGATGGTGTTGCGCGCCGGAACGTAGGTCACCGGAATGCCCGCGGTCGGCTGCTCCGGAACCGCGATGGCCGGATCGGTGAGCGCGGAGCCGCCGATGCCGGCCAGGTCGACCCGCATGATCCGATGCTCGCGCACCCCTGCCCCCCGTGCCACGCGCCGCGCAGCCTCGAGCTCGGCGGCGTGCCGCTGCCCGTAGTCGACCGACAGCGCATGGCAGGCGAATCCCCGCGTGCGCGCCATGGCGAGCGCGGTCGCCGAATCGAGCCCGCCGGAGAGCAGTACCACCGCAGGCGGTGCCCCCGCGGGAATTTCGGCCGGCACGCTCACACTACTTCCCGGGCGCGTTGCCCCACAGATACTTGTGGAGCTGGATCTGGAAGCGCACCGGCAGCCGGTCTTCGAGTATCCAGTCCGCGAGCTCCCGTGGCGGCAACTGCTCGTGACTCGGCGAAAACAGCACGGTGCAGCCGCCGGGCAGGGCCAGCGCGCGCAGACGCGCACGGCTCCACTCGTAGTCGGCGCGATCACAGATGACGAACTTGACGAGGTCCCGTGGCCGCAAGCCCGCGAGCTCCTGGTAGCGGTTGCGCAGTTCCTCGCCGGAGCCGGGAGTCTTGACGTCCACCACCCGGACCACGCGCGGATCGACCCCGGTGAGCGGCATCGCGCCGCTGGTTTCCAGCGACACCCGCAGCCCTGCGTCGCACAGCAGTGTGAGCAGCGCGAGGCAGGCCTTCTGCGCCAGCGGCTCACCGCCCGTGACGCACACATAGGGGGTGCCGAACTCGAGCACCCGCGCGACGACCGCTTGCGCCTCCCACCACTGCCCGCCGTAGAAAGCGTACTCAGTGTCGCAGTACTTGCACCGCAGCGGACAGCCGGTCAGGCGCACGAACACGGTGGGGAAACCGGACGTGTCGGCCTCGCCCTGCAGGGAATGGAAAATCTCCGTGAGCTTCAGGCGGGTCACGTAAGCGACACGTCCGTGCTCGCGCCTACTGCGCGGGAATGCGCCGCAGGCGCTCGCTGGCGAGCTTGGCCGCGTCGCTGCCGGGAAACTTCCGGGTCACTTCGGTGAGCGTCGCGCGTGCCGCGGCGTACTGCTTCTGCTCGTACTGGGTGTAACCCAACTTCAGCATCGCATCGGGCGCCTTGCGCGAATCGGGCCACTTCTTCAGCACTGCGCGGAACGCATCGGCGGCGGCATCGTACTCGTGGTTGACGTAGTGGGCCTCGCCGAGCCAGTACTGCGCGTTGTCCGCGAGCGGGCTCTGTGGATAGGTGGTGAGAAAGTCCCTGAAGCCGGTGATCGCGGTGGAATAACTCCCGGCCTTCAGTGCATCGAACGATTGGTTGTAGACCGCCTGCTCCACCGAGGACGGCGGGTTGCTTCCCTGCGCCGCGGCAGCGCCCCCGGCGCCCGCGCCTGCAGCGGCGGCCGCGCCGCCCGCGGCCACGATGCCGCCCGCTGTGGCCACACCGCCCGCTCCGGCCCCCAATGCCTTGATCCGCTTGTCCAGATCGTCATACAGATCGTGCTGCTGTTTGCGCAGCTCGGCATTCTCGTGCTGGAGCTGCTCAATCTGGCCGCGCAACTGGCGCAGGTCGCCCTGCATGGCCTCCAGGTGCTGCGCCAGCTCGACCAGGCTCTGATTGGAGACGACGCGCTCCATGCGCGTGACGCGCGCATCCAGATCGTTGAGCTTGATCTGCACCGGGTCCTCTTCGGGCGGGGTGCTTGCGCACCCGCCGGCCAGAGCAGCGGCGAGCGTCACGGCGGCCACGGTGGGCGTGAGTGAGCGCATCGATGACCC
>JBOIAH010000358.1:0-1050 GCA_050739055.1 Steroidobacteraceae bacterium
CCTGAGTGTCGTGCGGAACGGCTGCCCCGGGTTTCTCACCTTGTCGGTTGCAGTGACGATCTGCTCCGCGGTCTGGGCGTGGGCGACGACGCCCAGGCACGGCGACAGAGCGAGCGGCAGGATTGCCATCCACAGCTTCGGGTACTTCATGGGTGTCCTCACACGTGTCTCAAGGCATCGACCACCGGCAGCCGGGCCGCACGGTTGGCCGGCAGCAGCGCCGCCAGCGTGGTCACGATCGCGAGGCCGAGCCAGGCGCCGCCCACCAGTTGCGCGCGGCCCGCGACATCGAGTCGCAGCGGCACCGCGGTCGCATTGCCCGGCGGCACCCAGGTGAGGCCGGCGTGATTCACCAGCGCCGCGATGGCGAGGGCGAGCGCCGCTCCGACCGTCGCCCCGATCGCTCCGATCAGCACGCCCTCGACCGTGAACTGCGCCCGGATGCCGGTGCGCCGTACGCCGAGGGCGCGGATGGTGCCGACCTCGTTGGTGCGCTCCATCACGTTCATGGTCATGGTGTTGATGACCGCAAACAACACGATCACCCCCATCACCAAGGCGATGAAGAGGAAGATCGAGCTGAACATCTTCACGACCTGCCCGTAGAAGGGTGACAGCTCGCCGAAGTCGCGCACCTCCAGATCCAGGTGGTTCTGCCGGAAGAGCGTCGTCAGGCGGGCGCGGGCCGCGGGCAGATCCTCGCTGCGCCGCAGCTGCAGCACGATGCCGGTCGCCTTGTGTTCGCCGCGACCGTAGACCAGCTGCTGGGCGAGCCCCAGCGGCATGGCCATGAAATTGTCGTCGAGCTCCTTGACGCCCTGCGGCTCGGCGCCGCCGACCGAGAGCTGCACCACGTTCGGCGCGCCACCGGCGGTTGCGGCCAGAAGATCGATTTGCGGGGTCCGCCCGGAAGGCTGCGCGTCCGCGGCAAGGTCGCGCGCCGCGAGGTCCGCGAGCTCGGGCCTGGCCGCCGGTGCGCTCGCGGCCGCTGGCCGCGCCGCCGGGAACGCCGGGCAGCCGTGCAGGCCGAGCGGCCCACACAGTCCGAGC
>JBOIAH010000359.1:0-2971 GCA_050739055.1 Steroidobacteraceae bacterium
CACCTGCGGAGCGCCGTTTCTGAAATCGTAGGTGAAGGAACCGGGCGCGCCGAACTCCGGGAACAGCTGTGGGTTGGTGTTGCCGGTCGCACCAGTCCAGCCGATGTCCATATGCAGCGTCCAGGTCGGATCAGGCGTGTACTTGGTATCGAGATCGAGGTTGCGGCTGGTGGTCTCGGCGATGCGGTGGAACGAATCGTAGAAAAAGGCGAAGTCCTGGGTGCCGTTATTGAGCGAGGAGACCGTACCGGCAACGCAGGCGCCACTCTGCACAACACAGTTGCTGATCGTGCCGCCGTTGCCGACAGCCCGCTGCGGATCGGCCAGCCAGCTCTGGTTCTGGTTCTCGGCATTGAAGATCGATAGCAGCCCGTTGAAGTTGAATTCGAGCTGATCGGTCGGCCGGATCTGGACATCGAAGTTGCCGCCCTTGCGCACGCGATCCTGCTGAAAGAGGGCCGAATTGATCAGCGTGGGAATGAGGGTGGGGTTCGTGCCGCTGATGGGCGCGTATCCGAGAACCTCGAACCCGTCGCGACGGATGTCGAGATTCTGGTAGATCGCGGCCAGCAGGAAGCCGAAGCGGTTGTCCTGGTCCTTGAAGCTCACCAGGCCGGTGGCATTGGGGTTGGTGTCGCCCGCGCGCGCGTTGCGCGACGCTTCCATGGAGACATAAGCCGTGAAAGGCTGCAGATCGAGCGGCTTGCGCGTCTCGACGTTGACCGTACCGCCGATGCCGCCCTCCTGCACGTCGGCCTGGGCAGTCTTCTCGACCTCGACCCTGCCGATGAGATCCGCAGGCAGCATGAGGTAGTTGAAGCTGCGGGTCGCATTCTGCTCATCGAGAATGAACCAGTCCGCGGTGGACAGGCCGTGGCCATTGAGCGTCACGTTGGTGAGTGTGCTGATCGTGCCGCGCAGGTTGATGCGCTCGCCCTCGCCGAAATCCTTCTGCGTCACGACGCCCGGCACACGCTGCAGCGCTTCCGCGAGATTCTTGTCCGGGAACTTGCCGACGTCCTCGGCCGTCAGGACCTCCTCAACTCCAGTGGCGGCCTTCTTGGTCTGCAGCGAGTCGCGCAGACTTGCGCGGATGCCGTAGATGACGACCTCCTGCAGATCGTTGGGGTTGGGAGCCGTGGCAGCGGTGCTCTGCTGCGCGTGAACTGCGCCATTGCGCCCGAACAGCGCCATGGCGACCGCCGTTCCGATCAACGTCGATCTTGCGATTCTCATGATTTGCCCACCCCGAATGTTTGTCGTTTGCCGATGCACTGCGCGTAAGCTCACTCAACCTGCGCGAGACCCTCGGAAACGCCTGTGGCTGCGCTCCGCGGGAACGTTCCCCTACTGGGACCAGTTAGGTTCCAATATAGTACCAATAACGAGCGAACGCTATACCCTTAGATACCAATAGCTTATCTGGCAGTTTTTACAAGCAAAAACAGACCCTTGTGTGTAAGTGTGTATTCTCCTGGCAACAGAATGGTACTATAGTGGTAGCATGATTCCCCCCGCAGCATCAGTTGGAGAATCACTTTGACTCTGCTGTCACAGGCGCTCGGCAAGCTCGATCAGGAGAGCAGCCTGCCGCTGTACCAACAACTGCAGCGCGCGCTGCGCCAGGCGATCGAGACTCACGTGTTAGGTCCCGACGATGCTCTGCCGCCGGAGCGCGATCTCGCTCAGGAGCTGAGCGTCTCACGCATCACCGTGCGCAAAGCCATCGACGGGCTGGTAGGCGACGGCATGTTGGTGCGCCGCCAGGGCTCGGGAACATTCGTCTGCGCGCGAGTGGAAAAGAATTTCTCCAAGCTCACCTCGTTTTCCGAAGATATGCGCGCGCGCGGCCGCAATCCGCGCAGCGTGTGGCTGCGCAAGGCCGCCGGCACCGTGACGCCCGAGGAAGCGCTCACCCTGCGCTCGAGTCCCGGCACTCCGGTGTTCCGCTTTCACCGCATCCGCTTCGCGGACGACGCGCCGATGGCGCTCGAATACGCGACCATCCTCGCGTCCTGTCTGCCGTCAATCGAGGCAGTCGAGTCCTCGCTGTACGCGGCGCTCGAGCGCGCCGGCAATCGACCGGTGCGCGCGCTGCAGCGCCTGCGGGCAGTGCTGTTCACGGCCGAGCAGGCCGAGCTCCTGCAGGCGAAAGAGAAGGACGCCGGGCTGCTGGTGGAACGGCTCGGCTTTCTGCAGGACGGGCGCGCGGCCGAGTTCACCCAGTCCTTCTTCCGCGGCGACATCTACGACTTCGTCGCCGAACTCAGCATCGCCACGTGAGCACCCCCGAGGCGAGCACCGGCATGTTTCGCGAGGCGGCGCAGGCCCCCACCGCGGTGCGCGCGCAATTTCAGGCTAACGCCGAACGCATCGCTCGCCTCGCCGGGCAGCTGCGGGCCTCGCCGCCGCGCGCGATCGTCACCTGCGCGCGCGGCAGCTCCGACCACGCCGCCACCTTCGCCCGCTATCTCATCGAAACACGGCTGGGCCTTCTGACCTCCTCGGCCGCCCCGTCGGTGAGCTCGGTGTACGCGGCCGCGCCCGACCTGACCGGCACCCTCATGCTGGCGATCTCGCAGTCGGGCGCGAGTCCCGATCTGCTTGCCGCGGTGCGCGGCGCGCGCGCGGCTGGCGCGCGCGTGGTGGTGCTGGTGAACGCGCCCGACTCGCCCCTCGCGCAACTTGCCGACGAGGTGCTGCCGCTGGGTGCGGGGCCGGAGCACAGCGTCGCGGCCACCAAGTCCTTCCTCGCCTCCCTCGCGGCGATCGTGCAGCTGGTCGCGAGGTGGTCGTGCGATCAGCAGCTGTCCGAGGCGCTGCAGCAGGCACCGGAATTGCTCGAGCGGGCCTGGCGGCTCGACTGGAGCGCGGCCGTAACGCGTCTCACACCGGCCGGCAACCTGTACGTCATCGGGCGTGGGCTCGGGCTCGCAGTCGCGCAGGAGGCGGCGCTGAAGCTCAAGGAGAC
>JBOIAH010000360.1:0-2549 GCA_050739055.1 Steroidobacteraceae bacterium
GCTCTGGGCAGGCCCGATGACGACGTAGTCGTTCTCCGCGAGGTCACGCCGGTCCTCGGTGCGTCGCAGGCCGGCGGCCACGAACCAGTCTGAGGTCAGTTGGTATTCCCCGTGAGCGTAAGCCGCGGCCGAGCGATTCACGACCGAGTTCTGCTCGAACACGGGCACGGGAGTGAAGATCTGCGCGAGGTTCGCGCCGGTCAGCATGTCGAACTGGGTGATGGCGGCCAGAAAGTCCGGCGACGCCGGGGACTGCACCGAGGGTGCGCCGCCGTTGTCGCGGAACCAGTACAGGCCCGCGACCCAGTCGAGACGCGCGCCGAAGGCCTTGTCGTTCAGCTGCAGCTCGGCGCTCTTCTGATTGGAAGTGTTCAAGAGGGTCGAGTCCGCGAGCGGCAGTGTCGAGGCGTCCACATCGAGGGCGGTCGTGGCATCCAGATGGCGGTAGCCGAGAATGAGCTTCATGGTGAGCCCGCCGGCGAGCGCGTGAGTCGCCGTCAGCTGCAGGCTGTCGGTGCGCGCGTTGTCGTAGGCGGGGAAACTGCCGTCGGTCTGGTAGGGATTGGCCGGGAATGTCACGGTCGGCAGGCCGGGGATCGGCACCTGCGCGAGCGTCGCGCCGAGTTGCGCGATCAGCGTTTCGGGCGCCGGCCCCGCGAGCGGATGCAGGATCGCGCCCCCCTCACGTGCCTGGAAGCGCTCGTAGGTAAAGTAAACGTCGGTCGCCTCCCCCGGCTTCCACAGCGCGCCGATGCGCGCCTGGTAGCGGTGTTGGTTCTCCAGGTCGTCCTGCCCCGTGGCGACGCTTGATCCGAAGCCGCTGCGATCGTTGCTCTGGTAGGCGAAGCGCAGCGCGAAGTCGCTGCTGACCGGCAGGTTCACGATGCCGCGGGCCATGAACTCCCCGTAGTCCCCGCCCGACATGGCGACTTCCGCCTCCGGGCGGCCGAGGTCCGGACGGTGAGTGAGCAGCAGGATCGAGCCGCCGGTGTTGTCGCGGCCGAACAGTGTTCCCTGTGAGCCGCGCAGAACCTCGACCGAGTCGATGTCCAGCAGCGTCGCCAGGGCGCCCTGGCCGCTGGCGACGTAAACCCCGTCGACGTACAGGCCCGCCGCCGAATCGAACACGATCGCGTCGCGATTGACCGTCTGGCCGCGGATCGTGACGTCGAGCCCGGAGACCGACTGCGGCGAGGCGACCATGCGGGTGTTCGGCACGTCGCGCCCGACGTCATCCAGCAGCACCGCGGAGGCCCGCTGCAGCTCCGTGCCGCTGCGCACGCTGACGGCGAGCGGCGTGTCCTCGAGACGCTCCGGGCGGCGCCGCGCGTACACGATGACTTCCTGCAGTGCTCCGCTATCGCCCGCCGCCTCGCTCCCCGGCGCCGGGGAGTCCGCGGGTAACGCGCCGGGCGCGCTCATGATCACGCCCGCTGCAAGGCATGCTGCGAGCCGCCGGCGGCTGCCCGCCCCGAAGTGCGCAAGGTGTTGCCGATCTCCCGGGTCCACGCTCAGGCGATCCTCCCCCATGACACCCGTCCTTCGCATTGTTCGCTGCGGCGAATGTAACAGATTGTCTCATTCTATAATCACGCCACCGTGTTTCCAGCAGGAAGGCGCTTACATGAGTTCAGCAGCCGGGCGCCCCAGCGAGCGGGCCGTTTGCGTCTACTGCGCCTCGAGCCGAATTTCCCATCCCGACTATCGCGCCGCAGCGTACCGGCTGGGCGAGATCCTCGCGCAAGCGGGCGTCGGCATCGTCTACGGTGGAGGCGCGGCGGGCTCCATGGGCGCGCTCGCCGACGGCGCGCTCGGCAAGGGGGGCCGCGTCATCGGCATTCTGCCGCGGTTCATGGCGGACCTTGAATGGGGACACCGCGGACTCACCGAACTGCAGCTCGTGGAAGACCTGCGCACCCGCAAGCACACGATGCTGGCGCTGAGCCAGGCGGCGATCGCGCTGCCCGGGGGCTCCGGGACGCTCGAGGAACTGCTCGAGGCGATTACGCTCAAGCGCCTGGGGCTTTATCTCAATCCCATCGTGCTGGTCAACACGCGCGAGTTCTTCAGCCCGCTGCTCGCGCTGCTGGAACACGCGGTTGAGGAGCGTTTCATGGATCCGCGGCATCTCCACATGTGGCAGGTCGTCGCCACCCCCGAGGATGTGCCGCACGCGCTCGCTCACGCACCCGTCTGGACCGCGGAAGCGCGCAGCTTCGCCGCCGTCTGACCGGGCTACCCGGGGCGCCGGCGCGCTCTTCAGGCCCTCGCGCGCGCCGCGGCGAGATCGAACGGCAGCGTGTGCAGCCGGATCCCGGTGGCGGCACGCACGGCGTTGGCGACCGCGGGCGCGATCGGCGGCGTTCCGGGCTCGCCGACGCCCGAGGGCGGATTCGCCGAGGGCCTCGCGTCCGACAGATTAACGTACTTTAATCAATCGCCCACCGAGAGGGAACCTCGCGGGGATTAGTGTCGTCGCGATGCCTGGGTGCCAGCGCCTGCGAGTAACATCCGCGCGCCGGCGGCGCGGTGGCGCCGCGCGGCGTCCG
>JBOIAH010000361.1:0-1564 GCA_050739055.1 Steroidobacteraceae bacterium
GCTTACGGGGAGGGCTGGGCGTTGTACTGCGAGCAGCTCGGGGATGAGATGGGGATGTACGAAACGTCCTACGACCGCTTCGGCATGCTCGGCTACCAGATCTGGCGCGCGGCGCGCCTGGTGGTCGACACCGGGATCCATGCGCAGGGCTGGACGCGCGATCAGGCGATCGAGTACCTGCGCGAGTACACCGCGCTCCCCGAGCGCGAGATCGGCACCGAGGTGGACCGCTACATCACCTGGCCGGGGCAGGCGCTGTCGTACTACCTGGGGGAGCGCACCCTGCTCGAGGGGCGCGCCCGCGCCGAGAAGGCGCTCGGGGAGCGCTTCAACATCCGTGCCTTTCATGACGCGGTGCTGGAGCTGGGCTCCGTGCCGCTGCCGGTGCTGCAGGCGCGGATCGAGCGCTTCATCGCCGAGGACGGCAAGGGACCTTACCCCGACATGGAGTAGCCGGTCGCGCGCAGGTATCATACGCAGGGCTTTCTATCCAGGTGGGAGGAGACTGTCATGAAATGCTCGACGTGGCTGGTTGCGGTGAGTGCCGCGCTGGCGGTGGTTGCCGGCCAATCTGCTGTCGCACAGGCGCAGCACCCGAACGGCCAGCAGACCAGGATGACGACCTGCAACGCGGACGCCAAGACCCAGGCCTTGAAGGGCGCGGATCGCAAGGCGTTCATGAAAACCTGTCTGTCCGACAAGGGAGCCGCCGCTGCGCCGGCCAAGACCCTCAACAGCCAGCAGGAAAAGATGAAGACCTGCAACGCGGACGCCAAGACCAAGTCCTTGAAGGGCGCGGATCGCAAGGCGTTCATGAAAACCTGCCTGAGCGGCTCCCCGAAATGACGTCCGTGCCGGATTGAGCTGTTGACTGCCGAGGGCGGCTGCACCTGCCGCGCGGTGCGCTTTGCGCTGCGCGGCAAGCCGCTCATCGTGCATTGCTGCCATTGCCGCTGGTGCCAGCGCGAGACCGGCGCCTCGTTCGCCCTGAATGCGATGATGGAGGCTGACCGCGTGGTGTTGCTCGCCGGAACCCCCGAAGAGGTGATGACGCCGAGCAACAGCGGCAAGGGGCAGAAGATCACCCGCTGTCCCACCTGTCGCATCGCGCTGTGGAGCAACTACGCCGGCGCGGGGGACGCGGTGCGCTTCGTGCGGGTGGGGACCCTCGATGATCCGGATGCGTTCCCGCCCGACATTCACATCTTCACGGAATCGAAGCAGCCGTGGGTGGTGATCCCCGCGGGCGCGCGCGCGGTGAGGCAGTACTACCAGCGGGCCGAGATATGGAGCGCGGAGAGCCTGGAGCGCGGTCGGGCGCTGTGGGGTCAGTCGCGGAGCCAGGTATAGCTAACCTGCATACCAGAGGGGCAAAATACGATTATTCCTTAGTAGCCACACATCCCTAGAATCGCCCCGCACATGCGGAGCCCCACGAAAGCGGACCAGTACCCGTTCACCGCCCAGCAGCTGCCGTGCCTCGTCGGCGGCGAATTCGTCCGCCAGGGCCACAGCTTCCCGAACACCAACCCGGCAAACGGCCGGGTCATTGCCACCGTGACCG
>JBOIAH010000362.1:0-5447 GCA_050739055.1 Steroidobacteraceae bacterium
CCCCAGAACCCGATCCAGCTCCGCCTGCCCGGTCGGCAGCCGCTCGCTCCCCGCCGCGAGCTGTGCGCCGGCGGTGAGGCTCACCGCGACCGCCGCGGCGCTGGCGGCGCGCCCGCGCGGCGCGCGCCGTTCTTGCAGCGAGTTCCATTCCCCGCACAGCGGGCACTGCCCCTGCCACTTGAGGGTCTCACCCCCGCAGGAGCCGCACACAAACACCGGATTGATGCGAGCCATCAATGCGCCTTCGGTCTACTTTCAGCTAGGATTCGCGCCGGGAATCGCGCCAATGGCATCTTTTGTGACCAACCACTCGGACTACCCTGCGGGCGATGCTAGCTTATGCCGGCTCGAATCGGGGACGGGAAAGTGACGCGTATCACAGTCGGTGGTGGGCCGCAGTTCGGTCGGGGCGCAGCATGAGCTTGCGAAACAAGCTCCGCTTCGTCGGCCTCACCGATGCCGGTAAGGTGCGGGAACACAACGAGGACACCATTGCAGTCGACCCCGACATCGGCCTGCTGGTGCTCGCGGACGGCATGGGCGGCTACAACGCCGGCGAGGTCGCGAGCGGTATTGCGGTGAAAACCATCGTCAACCTGGTCCGCGAGCAGGTCGAGCGCGAGGATCTGTCGCAGGCGGACCGCGAGTCGGGACTGTCCCGGCCGAACATCATCCTGCGCGACGCCATCAATCGCGCCAACAAGATCATCTACCAGACCGCGCGCACGCAGCCGCAGTGTGAGGGCATGGGCACGACCGTGGTCGCCGCCCTGTTCTTCGACAACAAGGTTACGATCGCGCACGTCGGCGACTCGCGCCTGTACCGGCAACGCGGCGACAAGCTCGAGCAGGTGACGCTCGACCACTCGCTGCTGCAGGAGCTGGTCGACCGCGGCTTCTACTCAGCCGAGGAAGCGCAGCGGGCGTCCAATAAGAACTACGTAACCCGGGCGCTGGGGGTTGAGCCCAGCGTCGACATCGAGATACAGGAAGTGCCGGTGAACCGGGGCGAGGTGTTTGTCCTGTGCTCTGACGGGTTGTCCGACATGGTCGAGGACGAAGATATTCATTTAACCATAAACACCTTTAGTGCTAATCTGGATACGGTCGCCAAACAGTTGATTCAGCTGGCTAATGATAATGGAGGCCGGGATAACATCTCGGTGGTGATGGCGCACATCATGGATCCGTTTCCGGCTCGCACGAAGATTTTCGACAAGATCCTGAGTTGGTTCGGCTGACACGCGATAGGGGCTAGCACATGGCAAGGTTGGTCTTGAGCCTGGACGGCCAGGTGATGGCGGAATACAACATGAATAAGGAGCGGTACACCATCGGCCGCCTCCCCGACAACGATATCCGCATCGACAATGCTGCGGTGAGCGGCCATCACTCGCTGATCATCAATATCCTCAACGATTCGTTCCTCGAGGATCTGAACAGCACCAACGGGACGTACGTCAACGGCAAGCTCATCAAGAAGCACGCCATGCAGCACGGCGACGTGATCACCGTCGGACATCACCAGCTGCGCTTCGTCGAGGACGACGAGGCCCAGGACGAGTTCGAGAAGACCATGGTGATCCAGCCCTCCGCCCGCCCGGTGGAGAAGGTGCGCATGGCGCAGGAGGTCGCCGACAAGGCCTCAGGGGCGGTGACCGCCACCGGCCGCTCACGCACGCTCGGAGAGGGCGCGGCGGCGGTGAGGAAGGCCAAGCTGCAGGTGCTGTCGGGCGCGTTCGCGGGCCGCGAGGTGGAGCTCAGCAAGGCGCTCACCACCTTAGGAAGGCCCGGGGTACAGGTAGCCGCGATCACGCGCCGTGCCGCGGCCTACTACATCGTGCACGTCGACAGCGGCAAGCCCGATGACTTCCCGCTGCTCAACGGTACCCCGATCGGCGCCCAGGCGACCAAGCTGAACGACAACGACGTCATTCAGCTCGCCGGGGTGAAGATGGGGTTCTTCCTGAACTAGTCAAATTGCGAACGCCCGCACCGGAAACGAGCCCATCGCGCGCACGCCGGGAGGCACGGCAGGGCTTCGTCATGGCACGGTCAGCGCAGCTCGAGCGGCACGCGCTGGCTCACCCCGCACAGCAGCTCGTAGGCAATGGTGCCGGCGTGGCGCGCGATCTCCTCGACCGGAAGTCCGGGGCCCCAGAGGATGGCGGGCGTGCCCACGTGCACCTCGGATAACGCCGACACGTCCACGGCAATCATGTCCATGGAGACCCGGCCGACGAGCGGGGCGCGGACGCCTGCGATGAGCACCGGGGTGCCGTCGGCGAGGTTGCGCGGCAGACCGTCGCCGTAGCCTGCCGCGACGATGGCGATGAGCGAATCGCGCGCCGCCGCCCAGGCGCCGCCGTAGCCCACCGTTTCCCCGCGCGTCACGCGCCGCAGCGCGATCACCGAGGTCTCGAGACTCATCACCGGCTCAAGTCCGAGCTGTGCGGCCGACGCATCCGCGAATGGCGAGGCCCCGTACAGCGCGAGTCCCGGGCGCACCCAGTCGCAGCCCAGCCGCTCGCTGCCGAACACTCCGGCGGAGTTGGCGATGCTCACCGTGTAATCAAGGCCCCGCGTCACCTCGCGCAACCGCGCCAGCTGCTCGCGGGTCTTGCGAGCGTCGCGCTCGTCCGCACAGGCGAGATGCGTAAGCAGGCGGATCTCCAGCGGCGCGGGCTGCAGACGCTTGACGCGCGCCAGCGCCGCAGCGAACTCCCGCGGCGGAAAGCCGAGACGATTCATGCCGGTGTCGATCTTGATCCACAGCACGAAGCGGTGCGCACCGGTCATTTCCTCCAGCAGCTCGATCTGCAGCGCATCGTGCACCACGAGGTCGAACCCATGGCGCGCCGCCGCCAGCAGCTGCTCGGCGGTGAACACGCCCTCGAGCAGCACGATCGGCTGGGTGATACCGGCGGCGCGCAGCGCGAGGCCCTCTTCGAGCCGCGCCACCGCAAACGCATCGGCTTCCGCGAGCGCCAGCGCGGTGGGCACCAGTCCATGACCGTAGGCGTTGGCCTTCACCACCGCCATGACCCGCGCGCCGCGCGCGCGCTCGCGGATGATGGTCAGGTTGTGTCGCAGAGCTCGCGTGTCGATGGCGGCCCGGATCAGCCGGCTCACCGCAGCACACCCTCGGCGTAGGAATCGGGCACGTAGTTGGCGAACCGGGTGTACTGTCCCTGGAAGGTGAGCAGGAACATGCCGATCTCGCCGTTGCGGTGCTTGACCAGATCGATCTCCGCGACGCCCTTCTTGGTCGTGTTGCGGTCGTAGACCTCTTCGCGGTAGATGAGCAGGATGATGTCGGCGTCCTGTTCCAAAGATCCCGACTCGCGCAGATCTGACATGACCGGTCTCTTGTGCTCCCGCTGTTCGACCGCGCGGTTCAACTGCGACAGCGCAATCACGGGCACGGACAGCTCCTTCGCCAGTGCCTTGAGCCCGCGGGAGATTTCCGCGATTTCGGTGGCGCGGTTCTCCTTGCTGCCCGGCACCTGCATGAGCTGCAGGTAGTCGACCACGATGAGATGCAGTCCGTGCTCGCGCTTGACACGGCGGGCGCGCGCCCGCAGCTCGGTGGGATTGAGCGCCGGGGTCTCGTCGACGAAGATCTTCGCTTCCGAGAGCTGGCTGGTCGCACTCGTGATGCGCACCCAGTCGTCGTCGGAGATGCGCCCGCTGCGCAGGCTGGTGAGCGGCACCCCGCCCACCGAGGCCAGCATGCGCGTGATCACCTGCTCCGAGGGCATCTCCATGCTGAACACTGCAACCGAGGCGCGGGTGCCCGGGTGCACGGCGGCGTACTCCGCCATGTTGATCGCGAGCGTCGTCTTACCCATCGAAGGCCGGCCGGCGATGATCATGAGGTCGCCCGCCCGCAGCCCGCCGGTGAGTTTGTCGAAGTCGGTGAAGCCGGTGGGCAGGCCCCGCAGCTTGTCGGGGTTGGTGTGCCACTCGTCGATCTGGTCGATCACGCCGGGCAGCAGGTCGCGCACCGGGCGCGCGCCCTCGCGGCCGCGAAAGCTCCCCTCGGCGATCTCGAACACGCGCTGCTCGGCGCGGTCGACCAGCTCGCGGGCGCTCTGGCCGTCGTTGTTGAACACTGCGGCGGCGATCTGCGTCCCGGCCTGGATCAGCTGCCGCAGCAGCGAGCGCTCGCGCACGATCTGCGCGTAAGCGCGCGCGTTGGCGGCGGTCGGGGTATCGCGCGCGATCGAGCTCAGGTACGCCAGGCCCCCGGCCGCCTCGAGCTGGCCGTTGCGTTCCAGGTGCCCGGAGACCGTCACGACGTCGCAGGGCTTGCCCTCGCCGGCCACCGCGGCAATGGCGCCGAAGATCAGCTGGTGGTCGGGACGGTAGAAGTCCTCCTGCCGCACCATGTCCGCCACGTTGTCCCAGGCGACCGGATCGAGAAGCAGGCCGCCGATCAGGGCCTGCTCGGCCTCGACCGAATGCGGTGGTACCGGCGCGTCAATCAGTGCGACCGAGCTCGAATCGCCGCGCGCTTTGGCGGTACCGGCCACCGGTTGTGACCTGGAGCGGTCTACTCTTCCGCCACGATCGCTACCGTGAGCGGCACGTCCACGTCGGCGTGCAGATGCAGGGTGATGACGTGCTCGCCGAGCGCGCGCAGCGGACCGGTCGGCAGGCGCACTTCGCTGCGCTCGACCGTGAAGCCCTCCCGCGTACAGGCCTCGGCGATGTCGCTGGTGCCGATCGAGCCGAACAGCTTCCCCTCGGTGCCGGCCTTGGCGGGCATGGTGAGCTTGAAGTCCTTGAGCGCGGCGGCGCGCTCGCCCGCGGAGCTCAGTTGCTCGCCGGCCAGTCGCTCGAGATCCGCACGGCGCGCCTCGAAGCGCGCAATGTTGTCGGGCGTCGCGAGCGTGGCCTTGCCCTGCGGCAGGAGGAAGTTGCGTCCGTAGCCGGAGCGCACCTTGACCCGATCGCCGATGTTGCCGAGGTTGGCGACCTTCTGCAGGAGGATTACTTGCATCGGCGTGACCCTCAGTGCTGGTCGGTGTACGGCAGCAGCGCGAGGAAGCGCGCGCGCTTGATCGCCACCGCGAGCTGGCGCTGATAGAAGGACTTCGTGCCGGTGATGCGGCTCGGAACAATCTTGCCCGTCTCGGTGACGTAGCCCTTGAGCGTGGCGAGATCCTTGTAGTCGATGTACTTGACCCCTTCCGCGGTGAAGCGGCAGAACTTCTTGCGACGCGAGAAGCGGCTGCCGCCGCCCCCGCCGTGTCCTCTGGACATTGCCATGGATCAGCTCCTCGAGGTCAGGCGTTGTCGGCCGTGGAATTGTCGTCGTCGTCGGCGTTCACCGGCGACTCCTCGCGTAAGCGCTCGCGGGGGCGGCCGCCGCCCTCACCCTCTTCGTCCGCGGCCTTCGCCATCGGGGATGGTTCGATCACGGCCGCATCCATGTTCACCAC
>JBOIAH010000363.1:0-4960 GCA_050739055.1 Steroidobacteraceae bacterium
GGTATCGGATGCGGATCCGACACTGGCCAGCCCCGCAAGTTCCAGCTGCAGCCAGATCCCGGTGTCACGCGCGCCGGTGAAGCTGCTCACGTAGCGCCGGGCGCCCAGTCGCAGCCGCCAGCAGCACGCACGGTACTCGAAGCCGGCGAAGCGCTCCAGTTCTTCGTGGTTGCGCAGGTCGTACACCTCGCGCGCGAATACATTCCAGGCGCGCCTGATCGGCCAGGCTCCCGAGAAGTCCAGCTGGTCGAACCCGTGGCTGTCGCACCCCGCCGGCCCGACACCCGGGGCGTTGCACGCCAGCGCGACCCCCTGGACGAACTCCGGCACCAGCACGAAGCGCTCGTAGCGGTAACCGAGGTTGATCACCGAATCGCTCGCCGGCTTGTACTGCAGGTTTACCTGCGTGCGCTCGCTGCGCTGGTTCTCGGGGTCCCATTGCAGCCCCAGGTCCGCGCTCCAGTCCTGGAAGGCCGTCAGCGCCACCTGGGCCACCAGGTCCGAGCGCTTGCCGGTCTGCGGCGTCTCCCCCGGCAGGATCACGCGCGGGGTCCGGAAGTAATAGGTCTGGCCGAAGGTCGCGGCCAGAAACTGCTTGCCGTTGATCGCGTCCAGCAGGCGGCTGGTCACCCCCACGCTCACCTGGTTGGCGTCGCTCACCCGGTCCGCGCCCACGTAGCGGTTGGGGCGGAACAGCTCCACCGGATTGAGATCGGGGAGCGCGGTATCGAATACCGGCAGGTCATCCTGCTTACGGTAGGGCACGTCGAGGTACAGGATCCGCGGCTCGAGCGTGAGAGTGCGCTGGTCGCGGGAACCGGTCGGCCGCTCGAACGTGAGCCCGGTGTCGAAGCTCGCGAGCGGCACGCTGCGCGACGGCGAGCGCGGTGCACCGGGCGCGGTGTCGTCGAGCTGGTAATGGGTGTCCCGCCAGGCGAGCGCCGGACGCACGAAGTAGCCCGGGCCGGTGAGGTCGAGCGACACCCCGGGCTTGAGGTCCTCGCGCCAGCCGTTGGGACCGCCGGCACCGCCGGGGTGCTGGAAGTAGACGACTTCCGACTCGAAGCCATAGTGCACAATGCCGCGCAGGGTGTAGTCGCTGCTCACCGCGAGGCGCGGCACGCGCGCGTACGGCCGGTCCGTGACCAGCAGCGTCACGTCGTCGATGGTCTGGTACTGCTGCGCTTCCCCGTCCACGCTCCAGTGCTCGTCGCGATAGGAGAGGGTGGCGCGGCGCTCGAGAAACGCGGTGCTGGTGCCCTCCGGACTCTGCGAGAAGTCCTGGAAGTACGCCGTATCGCTCACGTTCTGCGCCTCGATGGTCAGGCGAAAATCACCCCTCAGCTCGGCGACCTCGTTCAGCTGCACGCGACTGCGGTTGCCGCGGAACTGCCGGTCATCGGGCAGGTAGTTCCACTGCAGCTCCCCACGCTGGTCCGCGGTGAGCAAGCGCAGGTCGCCCCCCAGGTCCGCTCCCCGCTTGCTGTACTCGACGGGCTGGAAAGTGAAGTCGGCGTTCGGTGCGATGTTCCAGTAGTAGGGGACCGCGAGCTGCGCGCCGCTGGTCGAGGTGTTGCCGATACTGGGAAACAGGAAGCCGCTCTTGCGCTCGCTGCCCAGCGGGAACGACACCCATGGCAGGTACATGATGGGTACGCCCAGGAAATCGATCTGCGCGTCGCGCCCGGTGCCGAGCTTGTCGCGCGTGTCGAGCGTGATGCTGCTCGCCTTCAACTGCCATGATTTGTCGCGCGCCGGACAGGTCGTGAAGGTGACGCCCTGCAGGCGGATGACGCCGGGCGGCGTCAGCTGCATGTGCTGCGCGGCACCGCGCGCGGCGCGCTGGTGCAGCTCAAACTGCGCGGACCTGAAATCCGCGCCGCTCGCCGCCGAGTAACTCCCGCCGGCTCCGGTCACGTGCACCAGCGGATCGTTGTAGTCGATGCCGCCCTCGCTCCTTACTGAAGCTGCGCGCGCGTCGTATTGCACCTGGCTGGAGCGGATCTCGCGCGCGCCCTGACGGACCTCCACGTTCCCCCGCAGGGTCGCGTTACCGTCGACGCCGAGCGTCGCCTGATCGCTGCTGATCTTGATCTTGCCGTCATCGGGGGCGGCCTGGGCCTGCTTGCCGGCGGGGATGGCCGGAGCGGCGCCCGGCAGCGCAATTTGTGACGGACAGGGCGGATCTGCGGCCCGCGCGCCGGGCATGACGCCGCCGAGCGCCACGATGGCCAGGCAGAATTGGCTCGAACGCAGCATAAAGTGCGGCATTATAATGGCGCACCGCGCACCCCGCGGGCCTCGAGCTGCGCCGAGCCGCCAGACCTAACGCTACATGTTGCAGACCGACGCGCGACTTGCGCTGATCGCTGATTGGTTGTCGCGCGAGCTTCGCCTGCCGGCGCAGCGCATGGAACCGGCTTCGAGCGATGCCAGCTTCCGGCGCTACGTTCGCATCTTTCGCGACGGCACAAGCTATATCGTGATGGACGCGCCTCCTGGTAAGGAGGACGTGCGGCCGTACCTGAAGGTGGCGGGGCTGCTCGAGTCCCTGGGGGCGCACGTCCCCCACGTGCACGCCGCCGACATCGGCAAGGGACTGCTGTTGCTCGAGGACCTGGGCACCACGCTGTACCTCGAGCGGCTCGCCGCGGGGGATGACCCCGGGCCTCTGTACGCGGATGCGCTCGCGGTACTGGCGTCGATCCAGGTGCGCGGCCGGCACGCCTGCGGCGAGCTCTCGCCCTACGATCACGCCGCGCTGGCTAACGAGCTCGCGCTCCTGCCCGAGTGGTTCCTCGGCAGGCACCTGGCGCTCACGCTCTCGAGCGCGGAAGCCGAAGCCGTCGCCGACAGCTTCGCGTTTCTCATCCGCGAGGGACTCGCGCAGCCGACGGTGTTCGTCCACCGCGACTACCACTCGCGCAATCTCATGGTCGTGAGCGCGCGCAATCCGGGGATCCTCGACTTCCAGGACGCGCTGCGGGGCCCGGTGGGCTACGACCTGGTGTCGTTGCTCAAGGACTGTTATATCGCCTGGCCGCGCGAACGGGTGGTGAGCTGGGTGAACGGCTACCGGGCCCTGCTCGTGTCGCAGGGCGGCGCAGCGGGTGGCAGCGAAGCGGAGTTCCTGCGCTGGTTCGACCTGATCGGCGTGCAGCGCCACATCAAGGTGCTGGGGATCTTCTGCCGGCTGTGGTACCGCGACGGCAAGGCCGGCTATCTTGCCGATCTGCCGCGAACTCTCGACTACGTGCGCGACACCTGCAGGCGCTACCGCGAGCTCGGCCCCCTGGGCCGCTTCATCGAGCAGCGCGTGGTGGCGGCTCTGCCGCGCGCCAACGCGCAGGTTGCCGCAACCCGGTCCCGCGCGGCGGACGCCCGCGCATGAAGGCGATGCTGCTGGCGGCCGGGCGGGGCGAGCGCATGCGGCCGCTCACCGACTCGCTGCCCAAACCGCTGGTGCCGATCGGTGGCAAGCCGCTGATCGGCTATCACCTCACGGCGCTCGCCCGCGCCGGGATCCGCGAGGTGGTCGTCAACCTCTCGTGGCTCGGCGCGCAGCTGCGCGCCGCGCTCGGCGACGGGCACGAATACGGCGTGTCGATTACCTGGAGCGACGAAGGCCCGGTGCCGCTCGAGACCGGCGGCGGCATCTTCAGGGCGGTGCCGCTGCTCGGGCCCGCACCGTTCCTGGTCGTGAACGCCGATATCTGGACCGACATCGATTTCGGCGCTCTCATGCTCGAGGAGGAGGCGCACGCGCACCTGGTGCTGGTGCCCAACCCGGCGCACAACCCGCGCGGCGACTTCGGGCTCGAGGGTGACCGGGTCGTCAACCGCGACACCGACCGCTTCACGTACTCAGGCGTGGGCGTGTACGCCGCCGAGTTCTTCGGCGGCTGCACCGCGGGGCGCTTTCCGCTGCTGCCGCTGCTCAACCGCGCCATCAGCGCGCGGCGCGTGCGCGGTCAGCTGCATCGCGGCGCGTGGAGCGACGTCGGGACCGCCGAGCGCTTGGCGGCCCTGGACGCACGGCTGCGTGCGCTACAATGAAGACGTGTCGCAGCTCAAGGGCATCAGCATCGTAGTGGCGGGCGCTGCGCAACCCCGCAGCGGCGAGAAATACCTTACGCCTCAAGGCTTTACGGCCATACGCGACGGCGTCAAGGCGCGCTTAGGCCCTGCGCCTTCGGCAGCCGTGAAAAAGCCCCCGTGGCTCAAGGCGCGCGCTCCCACGGGCAGCGGATTCCACAATGTCAAGGCGATCGTCCGCGAGCACCGCCTCGCGACGGTGTGCGAAGAGGCCAAGTGCCCCAACATCGGGGAGTGCTGGAACGCCGGCACCGCCACCCTCATGCTCATGGGCGCGGTGTGCACCCGCGCCTGCCGCTTCTGCTCGGTAGACACCGGCAACCCGCACGGCTGGCTGGACGCGGACGAGCCGGAGAACGCCGCACGCACCGTGCAGCTCATGAAGCTCAGGTACGTGGTACTCACTTCGGTGGATCGTGATGACCTCGGCGACGGCGGCGCGGCGCACTACGCCGCCTGCGTGCGCGCCATCAAGCGGCGCAACCCCGGAACCGCGGTCGAAGCGCTGACGCCTGATTTCCAGGGGGTGCTCGCCGCTGTCGCCACCGTGCTCGACTCCGGGGTCGAGGTGTTTGCGCAGAACATCGAGACGGTGCGCCGCCTGACGCACCCGGTGCGCGATCCGCGCGCCGGCTACCAGCAGACGCTGCGGGTACTGGCACACGCCAAGCAGCACCGGCCGGGCGTGCTCACCAAGAGCAGCCTGATGCTGGGGCTCGGCGAGAGCGATGAGGAGATCGCCGCGACGCTTGCCGAGCTGCGCGCGGCGGGCGTGGATATCGTGACACTCGGGCAGTACCTGCGCCCCACGGTGAATCACCTGCCCGTCGAGCGTTTCGTAACACCGGCGCAGTTCGATCACTAT
>JBOIAH010000364.1:0-4205 GCA_050739055.1 Steroidobacteraceae bacterium
CTGCACCATTGGTACGTGCGGCGCCTCAGCTGGTGCCGCGCACGGGTTGCGGCAACGGGTCGGTGACCAGCCCCACCTGGCGCGCACCGGCCCGCTGCAGGATCACCATTGCCTCCACCACGCGGCCGTAGGCGATCGCGGTGTCAGCCTTGACCAGCACCGGCCGCTCCGGGTTGCCGCGCAGCGCCGCCGTGGCTCGCGCGGCCACCGTCTGCGCATCGAGCGCGGCCCGCGGATCGCCCCCGAGGTTCATGTACAAGCGCCCCTGCCGGTCTATCGACAGCACCAGCGGTTTGAGTTGCTGCGCCTTCAGAGGTTCCGCGCCCGCCTTGGGCAGATCCACTTTCACGCCCTGAGTCAACAGTGGCGCGGTGATCATGAAAATGATCAACAGCACCAGCATGACATCGATGTAGGGAACCACGTTGATCTCGCCCATGAGGCGTCGGCCACGCGAAGTCTGTGCCATGGTCAGTGCTCCGGCCCGAACCTGGGCTCCTGCCCCGTCTTGCCCTGCGACGCGGCGCCCGACGGTGTCGCGCGGGTCGCATGCCGCTGCAGGATGGTCGAGAACTCTTCGATGAACGCGTCGAAGCGCATCTCCAGGCGGGTCACCTGGTCGGCGAAGCGGTTGTAGGCCACGACCGCGGGAATCGCCGCGAACAGGCCGAACGCGGTCGCCACCAGCGCCTCGGAAATGCCCGGCGCCACCTGCGCGAGCGTCGCCTGCTGCACGTTACCGAGCGAGGAAAACGCGCTCATGATTCCCCACACCGTGCCGAACAGCCCGACGTACGGGCTGGTGCTGCCCACGGTGGCGAGCGTCGCGAGGCTGTGCTCGAGCCGGTCGATCTCCTTCAACTGCGCGACGCGCATGGCGCGGCGCGAGCCTTCCAGGAGCTGCTCCTGGTCGGTGGCGCCCTGGCGCAGGCGGGCGAACTCGCGGAAGCCGAACTCGAAAATGCCCGCCATGCCGGTCGCGCCGCCGCGCGATTCGATCGCCCGGTACAGCTGCGCGAGGTCATCGCCCGACCAGAATCGGGTCTCGAAGCGGTCGGCCTCGCGGCGCGCGCGGCCGATGACGCGCCGCTTGCGGAAGATGATCGCCCAGGACCCCAGAGACGCGAGCAGCAGTATGCCGATCACCATCTGCACCGGCACACTCGCCTGGGCAATCAGCCGCAGGATCGAAAGTTGCTCACCCATGCGCGGAACCTTTCGTGTCGAGCGCCTCGCTCAGGAACTGCGGCAGACGCTTCGGCCGCAGCGTGCGCGCGTCCGCGCAGGCCACCCGCACACTCGCCTCAACGAGCAGCTGTTGCCCGGGCTCGTCGCGGCCCGCAAACGCCGGTCCGGACGCATCCCCCGCCGGCGCGACGCGATAGATGCGTTGTGCAAAACGCAGCGACGCCGACCCCTGCGGGCGCGGCTCGCAGGTGATGCGCAGCTCATCGTCCAGGCGCGCGGGCGCGCGGTACTCGATCCCGAGGCTCACGACGGTGAAGACGATGCCGTGCTCGCGCGCGAGCTGCTGCTGCGAGTGACCCAGCTGTCGCAGCCACTCGGTGCGCGAGCGCTCGAGAAAGCGCAGGTAGTTCGCGTAATACACGATGCCGCCGCCGTCGGTGTCTTCCCAGTACACGCGCGCCGGCCAGGAGAACCCGCTCACCGCGAGTCCTCGAACAGCTGCAGGCTGGCCGCCGCGCGCTCCGGGGGCTTGAGTCCGAAATGCACGTATGAGGCCCGCGTGACCATGCGGCCGCGGGCGGTGCGCACCAGGAATCCCTGCTGGATGAGGAACGGCTCGATCACATCCTCGAGGGTACCGCGCTCCTCCCCGAGGGCCGCCGCCAGGCTGTCGATGCCGACCGGCCCGCCGTCGAAGCGCTCGATGATCGCGCTCAGCAGCTTGCGATCGAGGGTGTCGAAGCCCTGGCCATCCACTTCGAGCATCTCGAGGGCGGCATCGGCGCTGCGCTCGTCGATGCGCCCGTCCGAGCGCACCTGGGCGTAGTCGCGCACGCGCCGCAGCAGCCGGTTGGTGATGCGCGGCGTGCCGCGCGAGCGCTGCGCGATGCGCTGCGCGCCGCCCTCATCGATCGCGACGCCGAGAATCCCCGCCGAGCGCTTCACGATGCGCTCCAGGTCCGCGACGCCGTAAAACTCGAGCCGCTGCACGATCCCGAAGCGGTCGCGCAGCGGGGAGGTCAAGAGTCCCGCGCGCGTGGTGGCACCCACCAGGGTGAACGGCGGCAGGTTCAGCTTGATGGAGCGCGCCGCCGGTCCCTCGCCGATCATGATGTCGAGCTGGTAGTCCTCCAGCGCCGGATACAGCACCTCCTCCACGACCGGCGGGAGGCGGTGGATCTCGTCGACGAACAACACGTCGCGCGGCTGCAGGTTGGTGAGAATCGCCGCCAGGTCCCCGGGGCGCTCCAGCACCGGGCCGGATGTCTGGCGCAGGTTGACCGCCAGCTCCGCCGCGATGATATGCGCCAACGTGGTCTTGCCCAGGCCCGGGGGACCGAAGATCAGCACGTGATCGAGCGCCTCGCCGCGCTGGCGCGCGGCGCTGATGAAGATCTCCAGCTGGGTCTTCACCGGCGCCTGCCCGACGTACTCCTCGAGCCGGCGCGGGCGGATGGCGCGCTCGACCGCCTCCTCGTCCGCGCCCGCCCCGTCGCTGATGATTCGTTCCGCTGTCACTGCCGTCGGTCTACTCCCGCCCCGCGCCCTGCAGCGCGCGCCGGATCAGTTCCTCGGTTGAATGCGCTCCCGGCCCGACCCCCTTGAGCAGCCGTGTGGCCTCAGCCGGCCGGTAGCCGAGCGCCACCAGGGCGCCATATGCCTCGCCCTCGGGGCTCGCCCCCGCGGGCAGCGCACTCGCTCCCGTGGCGGCCGGCGGCGCGGCGAGCCGGTCGCGCATCTCGACGATCAGCCGCTCGGCGGTCTTGCGGCCCACTCCCGGTACGCGCGTCAGGGTCGCGATGTCCTCACTCTCGACGCAGCGCGAGAAGGCCGCAACGCTGATCCCCGAGAGCAGCGCGAGGGCGATTTTCGGTCCCACCCCGGACACCTTGATCAGACTGCGAAACAGGCGCCGCTCCTCCTCGGTGGCGAATGCATACAGCACGTGCGCGTCTTCGCGCACCACGAGGTGCGTGAGCAGCCGCACCTCCTCGCCCACCGCCGGAAGGTGAAAGAACGTCGACATGGGGGCCTCGAGCTCATAGCCGAGCCCGCCGACGTCAACCGTGAGCTGCGGGGGTGTCTTGGAGGCGATTCTGCCGCGCACCGCGCCGATCATCGCTGCGCCTGCCGCAGCCGCGGGCCGCCGGCCGCCTGCGCCAGCGCGCCGAGCCGGCGGGCGTGCGCATGGCACACCGCCACGGCGAGCGCATCCGCGGCGTCCGCCGACAATGCCGCGCCGATGCCCAGCAGCACCCTCACCATGTGCGCCACCTGGAACTTCTCCGCCGCGCCCGAGCCGACCAGCGCCAGCTTGATCGCGCGCGGCGCGTACTCGAACACCGGCACGCCGCCGGGCACCGCGCACAGCGCCGCGCCGCGCGCCTGCCCAAGCTTGAGCGCGCTGTCGACGTTGCGGCTGACGAACACGCGCTCCACGGCGACTTCCCCCGGTCGATGCTCGGACATGAGCGCCTGCAATCCCTCGAAGATCATCCGCAGGCGCGCCGCGGGCCCGACCCCGGTCAGGGTGAGGCAGCCGTGTGCGATCACGATCAAATCGCCGCCGCGGCACTCCAGCACCCCGAAACCGGTGCGCCGCGAACCGGGATCGAGACCCAGGATGCGCACGCTCGGCGCCGCGACATACGGCGCGGCGACCGCTCCCGGATCAAATGCGCGCCAGGACCTCGTCCGATATCTCGACATTCGAGTAAACGTTCCGTACTTCGTCCAGTCCTTCCAGCGCCTCGAGCAACTGCACCATCAATTCCGCCGGCTTGCCCGACAACTCCATGGAAGTCGCGGCGCGCTGGGTGACCTCGGCGGTCGCGGGCGCAAAGCCGTGGTGCGTGAGCACCGCGCACACCGTCTCCAGCTCCAGCGGGTCGGCCAGCACCTCCATCGAGCTGTCGGCGTTGGGCACGACGTCCTCGGCGCCGGCCTCGAGCGCCACCGCCATCAGCCGTTCCTCGTCCGTCCCCGGCGGGTAGGTCATGAGCCCCACGGTGTTAAAC
>JBOIAH010000365.1:0-2778 GCA_050739055.1 Steroidobacteraceae bacterium
TGCCTGATCAACGCCTACGTGCCGTCCCTGGCGCTCAATGCACTGCTGGTCAAGAACCTCACCTACTTCTTCGGGCACGTGTTCATCAACGCCAGCATCTACATGGCGGTGATTGCCGTGTACGAGCTGCTGCCGCGCTACACCGGCCGGCCCTGGGGCGCGTCCCGGCCGTTCCTGTGGGCCTGGGCGTTGACCACGGTCATGGTGCTGATCGTCTACCCGCACCACCTGCTGATGGATTACGTCATGCCGCACTGGATGCTGGTGGTCGGCCAGATCATCTCCTACACCAGCGGCCTGCCGGTGTTCGTGGTGACCGCCTACGGGGCCCTGACCAACGTCTACCGCTCCGGCATCCGCTGGAGCCTGCCCGCGCAACTGGCCATGCTGTCGATGTTCGGCTGGGCTGCCGGCATCGTCCCGGCGATCATCGACGGGATGATCAGCGTGAACGAGGTGATGCACAACACCCAATGGGTCCCGGGGCATTTCCACTTCTATCTGCTGCTGGGTGTGCTGCCCATGGTGCTCGCGCTGATGTTCCACCTGATCGACGCGCGCCGGCCGGCGGGTGGCGGTGCGCTCAGGCTGGGTCTGCCGATCTACCTGCTCGGCGGCCTCATCTTCGTCGGCGCATTTCTCGCCGCCGGTCGCGCCAGCGTACCGCGTCGCTATGCCGCGCACCTGCCGCAGTGGGTACCGTACGACCAGGTCGGATCGATCGGCGCCATCCTGGTCATCGTGGCGATGCTGCTGTTCGCGACTTACATTATCGTCGGGCTCCTGAGGTCGCCCGGCCATGCCGCTGCTGCGCACGCTGCTGGCTAGCGTAGGTGTCGCGCTCGCCGGAGGCGGCGCGCTCGCTGCGGTCACCGACGGCTTCCGCGCGTTCACTACCGAAAGCGCGCGCCGCATCGCGGTGCGCGATCATCCGGTGGCCGTTCCCGCCGTGGCGTTGCAGTCGCAATCCGGGGCGCCGCTGCAGTTCGCGGACTTCCGCGGGCAATGGCTGCTGGTCGACTTCATCTATACCCGCTGTCCCACGGTATGCCTGGCCCTGGGCGGCGACTTCGCGCAGCTGCAGCGGCTGCTGGCTGCGCCGATGGCCGCGGGCCGGGTGCGGCTGCTGAGCGTCAGCTTCGACCCCGCGCATGACACGCCCGCGCAGCTCGCCGCCTACCAGCAGCGCTTCGGCGAACTCGGCACGGGCTGGCTGGCGGCCCGCCCGCTCACCGCGGACGGCCTGGCGCGGCTGAAGCGCGCCTTCGGCATCACGGTAGTACCCGACCCGTACGGCGGTTACACGCACAACACGGCCGTTCACCTCGTCGACCCGCGCGGACGGCTGGTCGAGATACTGGACTCGGGCGATGCGGAACGCGTGGCGCAGGACGTGCGGCGCAGGCTCGGCCCATGAGCACCAGCCGGCGATGCTCCGCGGTCCTGGCGGCGCTCGTGCTGCTGGTATTGCTGTTGCCGCCGGCGAGGCGCGTCCTGGAAACCACGATGACCGCGCAGATGCTGCTGCTGATGCCGCTGCTGGTCGTCGCCGGAGTGCTGCTGCGCGCCGCGCTGCCGCCGCGCGTCGTGCGGCTGAGCGCCCCCTGGGATTACCGCGGCATCACCGGGCTGGTTCTTGCGAGCGTTGCGTCCGCCTTCTGGCTGCTACCGCGCCTGCTCGACTCCGCCGTATCGCAACCGGCGGTCGATGCAGCGCGGTACGTGTCGATACCGTTGCTGATTGGCCTGCCGTTCTCGGTCAGTTGGCCGCGCATGAGCTTCATCGTCCGGGGGGTGTTCCTGCTGGAGTGCATCGCCACGCTGTTCCGCATGGGCTGGCTGTATCTGATCTGGCCGGACCGGCTGTGCAACAACTACCTGCTCGACGATCAGCAGCGCCTCGGCCAGTGCCTGGTTCTCATCGGTGTCGCGGCCTGCGTCCTGGTCGGGGTGAAGCTTCTCTGGGGACACTTCGATACCCTCGCGGGGGCACCGCGAGCCTCGGCACAACACTGATTGGCAGCGGCCGCGCGCGCATCCGCGCGACCGAGCTTGCCGGCCGCGCTGCGATGCGTGCGGCGGGTTCTGCTAGGCTTCGAGCATCGTGCAGCTGACCCGTTTCACCGACTACGCCCTGCGCGTTCTGCTGTTCGTGGGCAAGCAGGATGGGCGCATGTGCACCATGGGCGAGATCGCGGCGTTCTACCGCATCTCGCCCGAGCATCTGCGCAAGGTCGTGCACCGCATGGCGAAGCTCGGCTACCTGAGCTCGACGCGCGGCCGCGGCGGCGGCCTGACCCTGGGGCGCGAGCCGGCGCGGATCCGCATCGGTGGGCTGGTACTCGAGCTGGAAAAAGACATGAGCATCGTCGATTGCCACGCGCTGGAGTGCCGGCTGCACGGCGGCTGCTCCCTGAAGACGGCACTGGACCGCGCCGGACATGCCTTCATCGCTGCCCTGAACGAGGTGACTCTTGCGGACCTGCTGGGCGACAAGGTCATGACGCAGCAGTTCCGGGGCGTCGAAATCCGGTAGTAGGTCAGTTTGCCGAGCGGCCGCCAAACTGACCCACTACCCCTGCGCGCCTTCCTTGACCTTAAACCCCGGTTGAAGGTGCACCCTTGAGCGGTGCAAAGTACCCCCCCAGATGACCTGAACCCTGTGGCGACGCTGCGCGCCCGGATCGCCGGCATGGACTGCGGCAGTTGCGCGCTCACCATCGAGGACGGGCTGCGCCAGCTTCCGGGCGTGCGCCGCGTGTCGGTGGACTTCACCAC
>JBOIAH010000366.1:0-21012 GCA_050739055.1 Steroidobacteraceae bacterium
CTGGCGCTCAGCCAGCGCGACCCGCTCGCCGGGCCGCTGCGGGTGGCCCTGCTGCCCACCATCGGCCCGTACCTGCTGCCGCGCGTGACACGCGCCATCCGCAAGGGGCTGCCGCGGCTCGAGCTGCGCCTGTACGAGTACCAGACCGCGCCGCTGCTCGAGAAGCTGCATGGCGGGGAACTCGACCTCGGGATCCTCGCGCTGCCGGTCGAGCTCGCCGGGCTCGAGGCGCGTGAGCTGTACCGCGAGGCCTTCACGGTCGCGGTGCCGGAACGCCACCCGCTCGCCGCGCAGACCTCGGTGCGGGTGGCGGACCTCAAGGGCGAGACGCTGCTGCTGCTCGAAGACGGCCACTGTCTGCGCGACCAGGCGCTGGAAGTCTGCGGCCGCGCGGGCGTGAAGGAGCAACCGGACTTTCGCGCCACGAGCCTCGAGACCCTGCGCCAGATGGTGGCGACCGGCGCGGGCCTGACGCTGCTGCCGGAGCTGGCGAGCCGCGGCGCCTACGGCGAAGCGCGCGGCGTGGCGGTGCGCCCGTTCGTGCGGCCCGCGCCGGTGCGGCACGTCGGCGCGGTGTGGCGCAAGAGCACCGCGCGGCGCGCGGCAATCGATGCCCTGTGCAAAGTGATCGCGGAACACGCGCAGTGAGCGACCTGACCGCGCCCGCGCCCACGCCGGTCACGATCAGCGCGCGCGACGGCCGCGCGCCGCGCGCGCCAGCGCGAGTATGTAGGCGCCATAGAACCAGGCGGCGCCGAGCCCGAGCGCATCCCCGGACAGGCCATGACCGCCCGGCGCGAGCTTCGGGCTCACGATCAGCACGATGCCGCCGAGCGCCAGCGCCGTGGCGAGCAGGAATCCCAGTCGCGGGCGCTCGTGCCACAGCACCCAGGCGAGCAGCGTCACGACGAGCGGCGCGCAATTCGCTTCGAGCGTCGAGGCCGCCACCGAAGTGCGCATCAGCGACCAGTGCCACAACGCAAGATCGCCGGCGAAGAACACCCCGGCCCAGAAGAACCCGGGATCGAGCAGCCTCGCGGGCCGGGGCGCCGTGTTCCCGGCGCCGAGTCGCGCGCTGCCACGACGTTCCAGCACCATCCACAGCGCGAGCGGCGGCAGCGCCAGCGCGCCGCGCCACAACGCGGTCGCGATCGGCCCGGTTTCCGACAGGCGCACGAAGATGCCCGAGCTGCCGATCGCGAGTGCACCGGCGAACAGCGCCAACAGGGCGGTAGACTCGGAGCGTTGGGAGGTCACGTTGGCGTGCGCCGTTCGCGGGCCTGCAGCCCCCGCGGGCGCAAATCATAGTCGGTCGCGCGCGAACCCGTCTGGCATAATCGTCCCGGTGGGAAACCAACGCCTGACGCTTCGGCTGCACCTGAAGAACCCGCTCCCGCTGCTGGCGGCGTGCCTCGCGCGCGTGCGGCCGTTGAACGCCGAGTGATCGCGCGCGACTCACCCCTCGATCACGTCACCCCCTACGATCGCTTCGCGTGGAGTGACACGCAGATCGAGCAATGGCTGGCCGAGGGCGCGCACGCCGCCGAGCTGGGCGCCTACTTCGGTGCAGCCGAGTACCGTGATCTGGCCCGGCTCGCGCGCCGCGCGCGGCGCGCCGGGTTGTCGCCCGCGGCGCTGCGGGTGTTCGTCGTGCCCGGCATCATGGGCTCGCAGCTGGGCCTCCTGCGCCGGGCGCCGCTGCCGAACGACATCCTGTGGCTCGATCCGATCGACATCCAGCTCGGTCGGCTCGCCGCGCTGCGCCTGCCCGCAGCTGCGCCGATCGTGCCCCTCGGCGCGGTGCTGTATTCATACCTGCGGTTGAAGCTGCACTTGCGCGCCCACGGCTTCGCGGCCGAATTCCACGACTACGACTGGCGCCTGTCCGTCGCCGATCTCGGGCGCGCGTTCGCCGAGCGGCTGCGCGCGGCGAGCGCGGGGCGCATCGCGATCGTGGCGCACAGCATGGGCGGGTTGGTGGCGCGCGCGGCGCTCGCCTTGCCCGGAACCAGGCACATCGAGCGGGTGATCCTGCTGGGCAGTCCCAACCGCGGCTCGTTCGCGGCGGTGCAGGCCCTGCGCGGCACCTACGCCGTGGTACGCAAGGTGGCGCGCCTCAGCCGCTCGTCCGCAGAGGCGCTCGCCGCAGAGGTCTTCAACACCTTTCCCAGCCTGTATGACCTGCTGCCCTCGGACTCGGGCGACGGCGGCACCAACCTGCTCGAGACGTCAGCGTGGCCGCGCTCAGGCCCGCAGCCGCGCGCCGAGCTGCTGCAGCAGGCGCAGCGCACGCCTGGCCTGCTGGCCTCGCCCGATGCCCGCTTCGCGGTCATCGTCGGGGTCGGGGAGGAGACGGTCACCGCGGTCACGCGCCGGCGCGATGACTTCGTCTACACCCTCACGCGCCACGGCGACGGCACGGTGCCGGCGGCGAGCGCGGCGCTCGCCGGCGCGCGCAGCGTCTACGCGCGCGCCGCACACAGCGACCTCACCCGCGACCCGCGGGTGGCCGCCGCCGTGGTCGATCTGCTGCACCGCGGCTCGACCCGGCGCCTGCCCGAGCGCTGGGTGAGCTCAAGCCGCGCGCGGGCGCGGGTGAGCGATGCGCAGCTGCGCCGCACGCACGCCCGGAAAGTGGACTGGGCGGCGCTGCAGCCCGACGCGCGGCGCCAGTTTCTGCAGAACCTCAACGAGCCGCCGCAGTTCAGGTTGCGCGTGCCGGGGGGACGCGCGCGCCCCCGGAGTGCAGCGAAGCGGAACTAAACAATAAGAGCGGGCCGCGCCGGTCGAGACCTGACTCGCGCGGGGACAGGCTAATGAGCTCGCTCGAGCGCGAGAAGCAGCGGGTGCGCCCCAAGCGTTTGGAGCGGCGCCGGAAGGCTTGGGTAGTGCTGAGGCTGTTGCTGCTCAAGCACATGCGTAACTCGGTCAGTCGGCTTTTTCAGCCGAAGCGTCCCCGTTTGCCTTGTTCCACATCTCCCGCTTCAAGCGCCAAGCTCCACCGCTCCCCCGATGTAGCACGAGAAGCATATTTCCCCAGCCTTCGAAGGGTGGCTTGCCGTCGACAAACCTGACCTGCTGATGCTCCTGGCACCATTCCGATGCCCAATGGCCGGCCATCTCAATGTTGAAACAATGTAGTTCAAAGGTCTGCATGTGTGCGCCGGGCATCTGCCTCAATACGTCGTCCATGAATTTCGCAAGCGCAGCCTTGCCCACGATGGGCGGTGTTTCCGGCAGGAGGCTGATACCGTCCTCCTCCCAAAGTGCGAGCGTTGCGCCATTGTCCATACCTCGCGTCGCCGCGGCGAGAGCTTCATTGAAGGAGTCGATGCCCGCTCGGCCCGCTCCATCATTTCCGCCGGCCGATGTGAGCGCTGGAGCCCCGCATAGCAAGAGCACCATCCAGAAAACGGTTCTCATGATTTCATGCTTCCTGTGCCACAGTCTTGCTGCGCCGGCCGGGCGCGCACGCCGGGCAGTATCACGGCACTTAAGCTCGCACCGCCGCGGCGATCTGCTCGCGCTGCCGTGCGTCCGGCAGCCGTCCGCGCCCGCCGGCGAGATTGTCCTTCAGGTGTGCCACCCTGGCGGTCGCGGGAATGATGCAGGTGACCGCCGGGTGAGCGGCAATGAACTTCAGGATGAGCTGTCCCCAGCTCGCGGCGTCGATCTCCGCCGCCCAGCCGGGCAGCGGCTTGCCACGCGTCGCGGCAAACAACTCGCCGTCCTCGAACGGGCGGTTGACGAGCACCGCCACCCCGCGCTCGGCCGCGAGCGGCAGCAGGCGCCGTTCCGCGGCGCGCGTCACCGGGGAGTAGTTGAGCTGCACGAAGTCGAGCTTCTCGCGGCTCACTACCCGCTCGAGATCCGCCTGTCCGCTGACCGTGTAGTGAGTGACGCCGAGGTAACGCACGCGCCCGCTCTCCTTCCACTGGCGCAGTGTCAGGAGCTGCGTGTCGAGATCGAGCAGATTGTGCACCTGGATCAGGTCGAGCTGCGCTCGTCTGAGCAGCTGCGCCGAGTGGCCCATCTGCTCGATTCCGGAGCGCTCCCCGCGCGTCCACACCTTGGTCGCAAGAAACGCCCGCCGCTGCATGTCGGGTGTGAGCAGTCCGCCCAGGACACTCTCCGCGGTGGAGTACATGGGCGAGGTGTCCATGAGACGCCCACCGGCGGCGAAGAACGCCTGCAGCACCTCCCGCAGCGGCGCCTGCTCCTCGGCGGTTCCGCCGACCTCGAAGGTCCGCGACGTGCCCAGCCCGATGATCGGCAGCTCTTCCCCGCTCGAGGGGATCTTGCGGGTGAGCGGCGCGTCGCCGGCGGCAGTAGCAGGCGAAGCCAGCGCGGCGGCAGCCATGATGTTCACTCCTCCGGCCAGAAGGTCACGGCGGTTCATGCTCGCCCCTCGGATCGTGGCGCCGGAAGCGGCCCGCCTAGATCAGCGCGGCGTCGGTCTCCGCGACGCTCGGCGCGCCGTTTTCGACCACCCGCGCCAGGGCGGCCGCCCCCGGCAACACCTGCCCGGCGTAGAAGGCCGCGGTGCGGATCTTCGCCGCATAGAACTCGCGCTCGGGGCCATTCACACCCGCGGCGGCGAGCGCCGCCGACCTCGCCAGCAGCCACCCGCCGGCGACGTAGCCGCACAGCTTCAGGTACGGCACCGACACCGCCTGCGCAAGCTCGGGACGGGTCGCGAGCGCCTTGAGAATCGAGTGCGTCGCCTGCTGCAGCGTCCCGATCGCATCCAGCGCCGCCTGGCGCGTCGCCTCCACCGCCGGCTCCGCGGCGGTGAGCCCCTGCAGCTCGCGCTGCATGTCGGCGATCAGCCCCGCCATCGCGGCGCCACGGTCGCGCCCGAGCTTGCGGCCGATGAGATCGTTCGACTGGATGCCGGTGGTGCCTTCGTAGATGGTGGTAATGCGCACGTCGCGCACGTACTGCGCAGCGCCGGTCTCCTCGATGAAGCCCATGCCACCGTGCACCTGCACGCCGAGCCCGGCGACCTCATTGCCGCTCTCGGTGCACCAGCCCTTGACGATCGGCGTCAGCAGCTCCCCGCGGGCCTGCGCCGCGCTGCGCACGGCCGTGTCGGGGCTGGCGTCGGCGAGATCGAGCTGCAAAGCGGTATAGAGCGTCAGCGCCCGGCAGGCTTCGGTCTGTGCCTTCATCGTGAGCAGCATGCGCTTCACGTCCGGGTGGTTGATGATCGGCGCCGCGCTGCCCGCCGGCGCTGCCGGCGGCCTGCCCTGCACGCGCGTGCGCGCCCAGTCGAGCGCACGCTGGAAAGCGCGCTCGCCGACCGCGTAGCCCTCGCTCCCTACCGACAGTCGGGCGCTGTTCATCATGACGAACATGTATTCCAGCCCGCGGCCCGGCTCGCCGACCAGATAACCCACGGCCCCGGCCTGCTCGCCGAAGGCGAGCACGCAGGTCGGGCTCGCGTGGATGCCGAGCTTGTGCTCGATGGACAGGCAGCGCACGTCGTTGCGGGCGCCGAGTGAACCATCGGCGTTCGACAGCACCTTGGGCACGATGAACAGCGAGATCCCCTTGACCCCGGACGGGGCGCCCTCGATGCGGGCGAGCACCATGTGAATGGTGTTGGCGGTGAGGTCGTGGTCGCCCCAGGTGATGAAGATCTTCTGGCCGAAGAGGCGATAGTGATCGCCCTGCGGCACCGCGCGGGTGCGCACCTGGCCGAGATCCGAGCCCGCCTGCGGCTCGGTGAGCACCATCGTGCCGCTCCACTCCCCGCTCACCATCTTGGGCAGGTACTGCTGCTTCTGCGCCGCCGAACCGCACAGCTCGAGCGCATGCACTGCGCCGTGCGTGAGCATCGGACCTAACTTGAAAGCGAGATTCGCCGAACCCCAGAACTCCCCGACCGCGCTCGCGAGCACCCTGGGCGCGGGCTGGCCGCCGAACTGCGTCGCGGCGCCGAGCGCCGGCCAGCCGCCGGCTACGAACTGCTCATACGCGGCGCGGAACCCCGGAGCGGCCACCACCCCCTGCGGCGTCCAGCGCGCCCCGTGGGCGTCCCCGGGCTGGTTCAGGGGATCGAGCACCGTCTGCGCAAAGCGCGCGGCTTCCTCCAGCACCGAGCGCGCCAGCTCGTCGGAATACTCCGCGTGCGCCCGGCAGGCGCTGAGCGCGCGTACGCCGAGGAGCTCCTCGAGCACGAAGCGCATTTCTCGCAGCGGCGCACGGTACATGGTGAGGCAGTGTAGCGGGTCTTCAGGCGCGGGCGGCAGCGGGAAGCGCCAGGGCCGGCACGATGTTCGCGGCCAGGAAATCCACGAACTGCTGCACCCGGGAGTCGGACTCGAGCCCGGTCGGATACAGCGCATAGAGCGCATCCGCTGCCGGCACGGCCCACTCCGGCAGCACCACCTTCAGACGCCCGGTCGCCAGCCCCTGGCGACACAGGAACTCCGGCAGCAGACCCACGCCGAGCCCGGCGGCGGTGGCCGCGTGCAGCACCGCGGGATCGTCGACGGCGAGCTTCGGGCTGAGCGGCACTTCGGCACGCTGCGCGCCGCGCGCGAGCAGCAGGTGAAACTCCGGCAGGCCGGAGACCTCGGGCGTGAGCACATCATGCGTGCGCAGGTCATCCGGACGGGCCGGTGCGCCACGCTGCTGCAGGTAGGCCGGCGTCGCGCAAAGCAGCGCCGGCGGTGCTCCCAACAATCGCTGCGTGATGGCCGCATCGGCGGGCGGGCGGGTCCGAATGGCCACGTCCCAGGCGCCCTGCGCCAGTTGCTGCGCATCGAGCGCCACTTCCAGCGGCACCTGGGTGAAGGCTTCAAGGAAGCGCGGCACGAGCGGCGAGAGCAGCACCCGACCGTAGGTGGGATCGGCCACCACGCGCAGCGGTCGCCCCTCGGGCGACTGCAGTTTCGCGATCGCGTTGCGCGCCGCGTCCGCTTCCTCGACGACACGCCGTGCATGCGGATACAGCAGCCGTCCCGCGGAGGTGAGCGCGATGCGCCGCGTGGTGCGCTCGAGTACGCGTACCCCGAGCACCTTCTCCAGGTCCGCGACGGCGCGGCTGACGGCGGCCTTGGGGACGCCCAGCGCGCGGGCCGCCGCGGAAAAGCCGTTGAGATCCACCACCTTGGCCAGCATCGCCAACTGCGCGGGTGCCCATATCAGACTCATGACGGCTCCAATCCCCATTTGGAGAGGTCATATTGTTTCACCTGAGAGGCGCGTGCGCCAGTGCCCCCGGGGCTGGAACAGCCGAGCACTCCGTCGACACGGGAGCGCAAGGAGCTAGAATCTGCGCCCCCCGGTTCATTGCCCTGGCGGAGAACACATGAAGATCTCGATGCACGCACTCTCGGTAGACGTCTTTGCCCACGCGCTCGGCAACCTCTCGGCGCTGCTCGACAAAGGGCTCGCGCATGCCACGCTGCGCAAGTTCGATCCGGGGGTGCTGCTCGCCGCGCGGCTCGCGCCGGACATGTTTCCCCTGACCCGCCAGGTGCAGATCGCCTGCGACCTCGCCAAGAACTCGGTGGCACGGCTCGCCGCGCAGGAGCCGCCGCGCTTTGAGGATACCGAGACCACGTTCGAGCAGCTGCACGCGCGCATCGCGCGCACGCTCGACTACCTCAAGAGCGTTCCCGCGCGCGCCCTCGAGGAGTCGGAGACCCGCGACATCAAAGTGCCGTCGGGTGGGCGCACGCTCGAGTTCAAGGGACTGGATTTCCTGCAGCACTGGGCGATTCCCAACGTCTTCTTCCACGTCACCACCGCCTATAACATCCTGCGTCACAATGGCGTCGAGCTCGGCAAGCGCGACTTCCTCGGCGGCTCGCGCGGACACTGACCTACCGCTCACTTTGCGGGCGCCGGGACAGCCTGCGCCGGGTGCGGCCGCCGCCGCGCCCTATCTCGTTCAATATGACAAATGGCGCGGCGCGCGGCTGTCGCCTATTTGCGAACAGAACGCGAGGGAAATCACGGCAGCGCCATCGGCCTGCTGCCACCCTCACGTCTGAGGGATAGCGGGCGCTGCGGCGCCCGCTCATGTGCCAGTCCAGTACGGGAAGCTCCTTTGTCCCATAAAGCTACGGCCGCGCGCTCGCCTGCCAGGCTCGCCGCGCTGACATCGGTGCCATCCGGGCCACCCGCCACGGTCGAGTCGCTGGGTCAGCAGCTGCGCGAGGTGTTGCCGACACGGCGCGTGCACTCGGTGTCGCTGTGTGATCACGAAGCGAACGTGCTGTGGCTGAGCGAAGGGGCCCTTGGACCCGACGAGCACGTGGTGATCGTCGAGGCCCTCGACGTGCTGTCCGCCGACCCCGCGCTGCCCTGTCACGAGACCAGTCTCGAAGACGGCCGGCTCGCGGTATTGCTGCCGGTGCGCGCGCCCACCGGGAAGCTGGTCGGCATCGCCATGATCCTGGCCGAGGGCAAATCGGTCGGCGACGACACGCTCGAGCGCATCACCGCGCCCCCCGTGCGCACCATCATGCAGCGTCTCGCGGTGCTGCTGAAGCCGGCGGGAGCGGACGCTGACAAGGCCGCCATCCCCGTGATCGAGCTGATGCTGGACCCTGAGCCCGAGGTACCCGCCCCGACCGCCGCGGTGCCCGACGAAGCCTCGGAAACCGTGATTTCAGCCGTACAGATCGACGAAATTCTCGAGCTGGAGCTGATTTCCGACGAGCTGCTCCCGCCCCCCGCGCCCGCCCGCAATTCCGCTCGCCCTGCCCCGCGCGCCCCCGCGGCACGCCTGCCCTCCCGCCCCACCGCCAGGGATGACGAGGGGGAGAACGAGACTTCAGGCGTGGAGATGGTGCGCCTCGAGTTCATGCCGGAGCCGCCGGTCGTGAACGCTGCGCCCGCCGCTCCTGTCCCCGCGGAAGCCCCGCTGCCGGCTCCCAAACCCCCACGGCCCGCGCGCGTGCTCCCGGCTCCGCAACCCCGTGCGTCGCGTCCGGCGGAGCCGCCGTCGCAGGCCCGTGTACCCGCCGCCGCGACGGCGACGCCTGCTCCCGCACCGGCACCCGTACCTGCAGCAGCACCGGCCGCTGCCCCTGCCGCGCCGATCGCCGCCGCCTCCCCCGGAGCGACGAGTGATGCGGGCCTCGTGCTCGAGGTGCTGCCGTTCGCGAAACTCCGGGCGGGCGGTCAGGCTCGCCGCTTCCAGGTCCAGGCGCGCAGCAGCGCCGCGCAGCGCGACCCGGCGGCGCTCGATGCGTTCGTCCTGCAGCGCCTGCTGGCGTGGCTGGCCGCACACCGCGGCAAGTGGAATTCCCAGCCAACGAGCTTCACCGTGAACCTTTCGATCGCGACCCTGGAGGATGAGCGCTTCGCGCAGAAGATCGCGGCCGCGCTCAACGCCAACGGCATCGCCGCCGAGACGCTCGGCTTCGAGATCGCCGAGCCTCTGTGCGCGCAGCGTCGCGCACAGGTGGAACGCTTCATCGGCCAGTGCGAGAAGCTCGGCTCGTGGGTCGTGATCGATGACTTCTCGTTCGATTCCCAGGTGCTGCCGCTGCTGCGCTCCAAGGCGCTGCGGCTGGTCAAGATCGATCCGCGGCTGACGTCCGCGGCGCTGCGCGACAAGTTCTCCCAGGCGCTCGTGGTCGCGACCGTGCAGGCCGCCAAGGTTCTGGGCATCCACTGCTCGGCCAAGAAGGTCGACTCGCAGGCCTCGCGCCAGTGGTTGACCGCGATCGGCTGCGACTTTGCGCAGGGTGCAGCGCTGGCGCTTCCTGTGCCGCTGGAGGCGCTCGCCAAGCCGGCGGAACCGAAGACTGCGTCGGCGCGCCAGGTCGACTAAAACCCGATAACAATCAGGTCGTTAGTGGTGCACTGACGCCGTCTTCAACCCCGGCGGCGGCGGGCACAGCTGCGACGAGCCGAGCCGCGGGCGCGCTCACTAAGGCGGAAGGGGGCCGCAAATGCCCTAAGCTTCCTGCCAGACCGCGCGCCTTCGCCAGGTGCGCGGCACGCTCATGAAAATGCCGACGCTCGAGCAATTCCGTTCCAATCGCAACGTGCTGTTCTGGAGCCTGCACGCGGCCGGCTGGGCCGCGTACGGCATCACCCAGTACTTCGGCGCGCTGCTCTACGAAAAGCCGTCGAGCTACGCGCGCGTGATCGCGGTCGCGGCGCTGGCGGGATTCGTGCTGTCCATGCCGATGCGTTTCATATACCGGCGGCTATGGGGCCGCCCGCCGCGCAGCATGATCGTCGGGGTGCTCGCGACCTGCTACGTCACCGCGCTCGCGCTGCGCATCGTCATCAACCTGTCCTACAAGCAGTTCATCGAGCCGGACTGGCAGCCGCAGACACTGTTCGAGCTGTTCGGCGGCGCGCTCTCCACGAGCTACCTGCTGCTGTGCTGGAGCGTGCTGTACTTCGGCATCAAGTTCTACGAATCCCAGCGCCAGCAGGAGCAGGCGATGCTCAAGGCAGTGGCGCTCGCGCAGGAAGCGCAGCTGAAAATGCTGCGTTACCAGCTCAATCCCCACTTCCTGTTCAACACGCTGAACGCCATCTCGACGCTGGTGCTCGACAACCAGAACCGCAAGGCGAACCATGCCGTCACCCGCCTGTCGGAGTTCCTGCGTTACACGCTCGACCAGGACCCCATGAAGAAGGTGACGCTGCGGCAGGAGATCGAGGCGCTGGATCTGTATCTCGGCACCGAGCGGCTGCGCTTCGGGGAGCGGCTGCGGCTCGAGTACGCGATCGAAGAACGGGCACTGCAGGCCCTGGTGCCGAGCCTGCTGCTGCAGCCGCTGCTGGAGAACTCGCTGAAGTACGCGGTCTCGGCGCGCGAGCAGGGAGGCCTGGTGCGCATCGAGGGGCGCATCCGCGAGGGGCTGCTCGAGCTCTCGGTGATCGACGACGGTCCGGGGCTGCGCGAGGGCGCCCCGCCCGCGGAACGCGGCGGCGTCGGGCTGCGCAACACGCGCGAGCGGCTCGCCGTGCTGTACGGCGAGAACTACCGCTTCGCCGCCCTGAACACTCTTCCGGGTCTGCGGGTCGATCTGGCGCTGCCGCTGGAAACAGCGCGGGCCGATGAGTCCTCCGCACAGCGCCCGTCGGCGCCGCCGCGCGTGTCCGGGGGCGTGCGCGCATGAAGATCCGCACCCTCATCGTCGATGATGAGGTGCTCTCCCGGCGCGGAATCGAGATCCGGCTGCGCGCGCTGCCCGACTTCGAGATCGTCGCGCAATGCGCCCACGGGCGCGAGGCCCTCGCGGCCATCCAGCAGTACAAGCCGGACCTCGTGTTCCTGGATATCCAGATGCCGGAGATGTCGGGCTTCGAGGTGCTGGCACATCTGCCGCAGGAATCGCTGCCGGTACTGGTGTTCGTCACGGCCTACGATCAATACGCGATCCAGGCGTTCGAGGCGCGCGCCATCGACTACCTGCTCAAGCCGATCGACGAGGTGCGCTTTGACGCCGCGCTCACGCGCGTGCGCGAGCACCTGCGGGCCCGCAGCGCCGCGGACCAGCGTGACCGGCTCATGCAGATCATTGCCGAGATCACCGGCTGCGGAGAGCTCGCCCTCGATGAGCTGCTCGAGCACGGGCGCAAGGCACTCACCGGGCGCCGCCCCGAGGTGCTGCCGATCCGCCAGGGCCGCGAGACCGTGCGCGTACCGATCGCGGCGATTCAGTGGGTCGATGCGGCCGGGGACTACATGTGTATCCACGCGGCGGGCGAGACTCACATCCTGCGCGGCACGATGAAGGAGCTCGAGGAGCTGCTCGATCCGCAGCTGTTTCAGCGCGTGCACCGCTCGACCATCGTCAATCTGCGCCTGGTTCGCAGCCTGCGCGCGCACATGAATGGCGAGTACTTCCTCACGCTCGAAGGCGGACACGAGCTGAAGCTGTCGCGCACCTACCGGGACAAGGTCGAGTATTTCCTCAGCGGCTCGATGAACTGAAAGACCGTGACGCGGTTCGCACCCGGCGCACGCGCTTAAGGCAGATGAGACCTGCGTCACGAACCTAAGCGGGAGCGGCGCGGATCTGTGAGCCATAACGAGGCCGTACGCGTGCGGCGTTGCTTAGATATGTCTCCATATGGAAGCCGCTCGCCCCGCCCTCGAGCTCCTGCCCGATTTGCCGGTCGAGGAACCGGTGGATGCCGCGACGCCGCGCCCCACGCCGGCCTCCGCGGCGCCCGCGCCCGCTGCGCCTTCGGCCCCTCCGGCCGACGAGGGCACTCAGACGCTCGAGTTCATCAACCCGGAGCTGCTCCTGGCGCCCAGTGATCCCGCGGCGGCGGGTCCGATCCCGGCGCCGGAACCGGAACCCCAGGTGCTCGAGGTCGACCCGACCGCTCCCCTGGTGCTGGCGCTGGAGGAACCGGCCGAGATCGAGAAGCTGCTGACCTCCACCGAGCCGGCACCCGCCCCACCCGCGCGATCAGTGTCGCCCCCGCCCCGAGCGCCCCCGGTGCTCGCTGCGGCTCCGGTCGCTCCTCCGTTCGTGATGCCCGCCGCCGCGCCACGTGGCCCCGCGCCAGCGCCGGCGCCAGAGGCCGCTCCCGCGCCCGCTGCAACCATGGTTCCACTCGCGAAACGCGCCTCTCTCACTGCAGCGGCCGTGAAGCTCGCCGCCGCCACGGCCGCAACCAGCCCGCGCACCGCGAAGCCGGTGAAGCCCGCTGCGCCGGCCGCAGCGCCCGCCGCCGCAGGACCCGCCGCCGTGCCTGCGGCCAAGCCGCAGTCATCCGCTGCGGTGGATGCGCCCTCCCTCGCCGCCTGGGCGAGCGCCCGGGCGGCGGCGGCAAAACCTGCGCCCTCTGCCACAGTGCGTGGCCCCACGGCTGCCTCCAAGCCGGCCTCGACCGCTCCGACGCCCGCGGCCGCAGCCACCGCTCGTGCCAAGCCGACCGCTGCTTCCGCGGCGCCCGCCCCCGCATCGCCCCCCATGGACGGGGATTTCATCGCCCGCAACCAGGTGGTCGAGCGCTACCTGTCGGGCCGCCTGCCGCTGCGGGGCGCAACGGACTTCGAACGCTACTGTCACGATCACCCGGAACTGCTCGACGAGATCGGCCTGCCCGAGAGAGTGAATGCGGGGTTGCGGCTGCTCGAAGCAAGCGGCAAACCCGAGCCGTGGCAGGAGAACCGGCGGCCCGCGTGGCAGCGTCCGCAGGTGACGCTCGGAGCGGCCGCCGCAGCGGTGGTCCTCGCGATCGCGCTCGCGATCACCGCCGGGGCCAGCGCCGGCAAGACTCGCAAGATTCTGAACCTGCAGAACCAGGTGCACGAGCGGGCGCTCGATCCGGCCACCAGCACGCGCGCGATCCGCCTGCTGCCGAGCCGCTCGGGCGCTTCCAACACGCCGGCCATCACCATCGGCGGCGGTCCCGAGGCACAGCTCGCGGACTTCCGCATCGACGAGTCGCGCTCGCCGTACCGGGATTTCCGCGTGACCATCGACCGCATCGACCAGGGCCGCGTCATGGTCATCGACCATCTCAGCAAGGATTCCAACGGCCACCTGCGCATTGCGCTCAACAGCTCCGCGCTCGGCCCGGGCGCCTACCAGCTGACCATCGAGGGGCTCACTCTGCGCCTCGAGCCGCAGCCCGATTCCTGGGTCACGATCGGCGTACAACGCTAGCGCTAGCGGCTCGCGCCCGGCGCTACGCCCGCAGCGTCGTCAGCGGCGACTGATTCACCACACTGCGCGTCGCGAGCCACCCGCCGGCCGCCACCAGCAGAGCCCCGCCTGAAATCCCCACCACCCACGGCGTGAGCTCGAACGTATAGCGCAGATCGAGCCAGTGGGTCGTCAGGAAATACGCCGCGAGCGACGCACCCGCCGCGGCCAGCAGTCCGGAGAGCGTCCCGAGAGTGGCGAATTCCGCGAGCACCCCCTGCACCACCGTTGCGCGGCTCGCGCCCAGGGTGCGCAGCATGGCGCTCTCATAACGGCGCTCGTCGCGGCTGGACTGCACCGCCGCCAGCAGCACCGTCAGTCCCGCAAACAGCGTGAACACGAACACGCTCTGCACGGCGAGCGCCGCCTTGTCGAGCACTGCGCGCACCTGCGTCAGCAGCTCATCGATGTCGAAAATCGAGACGCTCGGGAAGCGGTGCGCGAGCTGCGCCAGCGTGCGGGCCGTGCCGGGCGTGAAGTAGGCACTCGTCATGTAGGTTCCGGCCGCGCCCTCGAGCACCCCGGGGGCAAACACGATGAAGAAATTCGGCTGAAACGTATCCCACTTCACCTTGCGGATGCTGGCAACGGTCGCGACCAGGGCTTCGCCCGCAATGTCGAACGTCAGCTGATCGCCCAGGTGCACGCCGAGGGATTGCTGGAATTCGGTCGCCAGAGACACCAGCGGCCTGCCGAAGTCCGCCGCCGTCCACCAGCGTCCGGCGACGATGCGGTTGTCCGGCGCGAGCTCCGAGGTCCAGGTCAGGTTCTGCTCGCGGGTCGCGAAGCTCTCCGCCTCGGAGCTGCGTCCCGGGCGTCCGTCCTCGAGGGCGCGCCCGTTGATGGCGGTGAGGCGTCCACGGATCATCGGCAGCACGCGCGTGGTGCGCGCACCCTGCGCCTGCACGAAGCGGATGAAGTCGGCGCGCTCGGCGGGCGGTATGTTGATGAAGAAATAGTTGGGCAGGTCCGCAGGCAGCGTGCGCCGCCAGTCGCTGTTCAGATCGGCGCGCAGGATGCCGAGCAGCAGCAGCACCATGATGCCGGTGCCGAAGGCCACCAGCTGCACGACGCTCTCGGCCCGGCGCCGGCTCAGGTTCGCCACCCCGAAGCGCCAGGCGACCCCGACGCGCCCGCGCAGGCGCCCCGCGAGCAGCACGAGCGCGGTGCCCGCCACGGTCAGCACGGCGAGGAACGCGGCCAGACCTGCGGCGAGGTAGGCAAACAACCGCGCATCGAGCACCACCCAGTAGATGAGCAGCAGTACCACCGCGATTGCGGGGCCAAAGGCGAGCAGCACCAGCGGCGGCGGGGGACCCACGTCGCGGCGCAGGACGCGCAGCGCCGGCACGCGCCCGAGCTGCACCAGCGGGGGCAGCGCGAACCCGGCGAGCACCGCGATCGCGGTGAGAAACCCGATGGCGAGCGGCGTCGCACTCGCCGCGGGCAGCTCGGTGATCGCGAGCAGCCCGCGGATCGTGCGCAGCAGCCACTCCTGGGCGAGAAATCCGAGCGCCGAGCCTGCCGCCGAGCCGAAGAGTGCGAGCGCGAGCAGCTGCAGTACCGCCACCGCGAGGGTGAAGGCCCGGGTCGCGCCGAGTGTCTTCAGCAGCGCCACCGTGTCGAGGTGCCGGTGCACGTAGCGACGTGCCGCCATCGCCACCGCGATCGCGCACAGCAAAACGCTCACGAGACTCGCGAGACTCAGGAATCGGCCGGCGCGATTGACCGCGTTGCGGACCTGCGGACTCGCATCGGTTATGTCGCGCAGCCGCTCGCCGTGCTGCTTGCGGGCGGTGAGCCAGGCCTTGAAGGCCTCGATAGGTGCGCGGTCGCCGGCGAACAGCGCGCCGTAGCTGACGCGGCTGCCGGGCTGGATGAGGCGCGTCGCGGGCAGGTCAGCGGCGTTCATGATGAGGGTCGGCGCAAGCTCGGCGAAGGTGCCGCCCTGGTCGGGCCGTGAGATCAGCACCCGGGTGACGCGCAACGTGGTGGCTCCGATCGTGAGGCGCGAGCCGACGCTGCCGCCAACCGCCGCGAGGAGCTTGGAGGCCGGCCACACCTCCCCGGGCGCGGGAATCCCCTGGGCCGGCATGCCGGCGGCGAACGGCTCGCTCGCGACGAGCAACCTGCCGCGCAGCGGATAGCCGGCGGTCACCGCATCCACGTTGGTGAGCTGGCTGGCATCGCCGTTGAACACTACCGACAGGAGCGTGGTGGTGTGCGCCGTGCGCAGCCCGCGGCGCGCCGCTTCCGCGAAATACTCATCGCTCAAGGGTCGCGGGGAGCCCAGGCGGATGTCCGCCGCCAGCACCGCGCTTGCCTGCAGCGCCACCGCGGCGCCGATGCGGCTGACGAGAAAGCCGACCCCGGTGAGGGCCGCAACCGCCACCGTGAGTGCGAGCAGCAGCACGCCCAGCTCGCCCGAGCGCCATTCGCGCGCGAGCGTACGCAGCGCAAGGCGCGCCGCCCTCATGCGATCCGCCCGGCGTCCATCCGCAACATGCGGCTGCAGCGCGCGGCGAGCTCGCGGTCGTGCGTGACGAGCACCAGCGTGGTGTGGGCGTTGGAGTTCAGCTCGAACAGCAGTTCCCCCACGCGTGCGCCGGTCGCGGTGTCGAGATTGCCGGTGGGCTCATCCGCGAACAGCACCGCCGGACGGGTGACGAACGCCCGGGCGAGCGCCACGCGCTGCTGTTCTCCACCGGAAAGCTGCCGCGGGTAATGCCCGGTGCGCTCCTGCAACCCCACGCGCCGCAGGGTGTCCGTCGCGGCACGCCGTGCATCGGGGCTGCCCGCCAGCTCCAGCGGCAGCATCACGTTCTCAAGCGCGGTGAGCGCCGGGATCAGGTGAAAGGCCTGGAAGACGAAGCCGACCCGCTGCGCCCGCAGGCGCGCGCGCCCGTCCTCGTCCAGGCGCGTCAGGTCAGTTCCCTCGAGAAGCACGCGCCCGGCGCTGGGTGAGTCCAGGCCGGCCAGCAGCGCGAGCAGCGTCGACTTACCCGCTCCCGATGGTCCCGCGACCGCCACCGACTCGCCGCGCGCGATCTCGAGCGACACGTCATCGACAATGGTCAGCGCGCCTTCCGGACTGCTAACCTGCTTGCAGAGGTTTTCCGCCTTGAGAACGCTGTCGAAAGTCGCGCTCGCCTGGGCGCTGGGCCTGAGTGTGCTGCTCATCGCGCTCCAGAACGCCGCGGCGGCCGACCGTACGATCCTTGTGTTCGGGGACAGTCTGAGCGCTGCATTTGGCCTTCCGCCGGAGCAGGGTTGGGTGGCACTGCTCACGCAGCGACTGCAGGCACAAGGGTACGGATACCGGCTGGTCAACGCCAGCGTGAGCGGCGAGACGACCGAGGGAGGCCTCGAGCGCCTGCCGCGGGCGCTGCAGCTGCATCGCCCCGGGATCGTGATCCTGGAGCTCGGCGGCAACGATGGCTTGCGCGGACTGCCGCTGAGCGATATGCGCGAGAATCTCGCGCAGATGGTGCTCCTGTCCCTGGCGGCCGGCGCGCGCGTGCTGCTGGCGGGCATCCGCATCCCGCCCAACTACGGGCCGCGCTACACCGGGGAGTTCGCGCGCGTGTTCCCGGAACTCGCAACGCAATATCATCTGCCGCTGGTGCCGTTCCTGCTGGAGAAGGTGGCCCTGGATCCCACCCGCATGCAGCCGGACGGCGTGCACCCCAACGCCCGCGGCGAGCCGCCGGTTCTCGATACACTCTGGCCGTACCTGAAGCCACTCCTTAACAAGAAACCGCAAACCGGGGGACGTTGATGAACAAGATCTGGCTCAAGTCGTATCCGCCGTATGTGCCGGCGGAAATCGACCCCGCGCAGCTGCGCTCGCTCAAGGACCTGCTGGAGCAGGCCTGCGCCAAGTACGCCGCTCGCGTCGCCTTCATCCAGATGGGCACAACGCTCACTTACACGCAGCTCGAGCGGCGCTCGCGCGCCTTCGCCGCCTGGCTGCAGCGGGCGGGATTCCGCAAGGGCGATCGCCTCGCCATCATGCTGCCGAACACGCTGCAATATCCGATCGCAATGTTCGGCGCGCTGCGTGCCGGCCTGATCGTCGTCAACACCAACCCGCTGTATACCGCGCCAGAGCTGCAGCACCAGCTCGCGGATTCGGGCGCCACGGCCATCGTGGTGTTCGAGAACTTTGCGCACGTACTCGAGAAAGTGCTGCCGCAGACCAGCGTGAAGCGGGTACTGGTGACCGGGGCCGGCGACTACCTGCGGTTCCCCAAATCCCTCATCGTCAACTACGTCGTGCGCCGCGTGCGCAAGCAGGTGCCGCCGTGGCACATCGCGGGTGCCAGCTCGTTCAAGGCCGCGGTGAACGCCGGCCTGCGCCTGCCGTTCGCGCTGGTCGAAGTCGGTCCGGAGGATCTTGCGTTTCTGCAATACACCGGCGGGACCACCGGGGTCGCCAAGGGCGCCATGCTCTCGCACGGCAACGTGGGCGCCAACGTCCTGCAGGCGCAAGCCTGGCTCGGGGACCGGTTCCACGGCGCCGCCGGCACGCTGCTCACCGCCATACCTCTGTATCACATCTTCGCGCTGTCGGCGAACTGCCTGCTGTTTGCGCGCCTGGGGTGGCGCAACCTGCTGATCATCAATCCCCGCGACCTCAAGGCGCTCATCGCCGACATGAAGAGCTACCCCTGCAACTTCATCAGCGGCGTCAACACCCTTTTCAACGCGATGCTGCACGCGCCCGGCTTCAAAGAGATCGATTTCAGCAAGCTGCAGATCACGCTCGGCGGCGGTATGGCGGTGCAGGCCGCGGTCGCGCAACGCTGGCAGGACGCCACCGGCAACGTCCTCACTCAGGCCTGGGGTCTTACGGAAACCTCACCCGCTGCGTGCATCAATCCGCCGTCGGAGCAATTCAACGGCTCGATCGGGCTGCCGATCTCGTCAACCGAGATCACCATCAAGGATGACGCCGGCAACGACCTCGATCTGGGCCAGATCGGCGAGATCTGCGTGCGCGGGCCGCAGGTGATGCGCGGTTACTGGAATCGGCCGGATGAGACCGCGAAAGTGATGCTGCCGGACGGCTCGCTGCGTACCGGCGACGTCGGGCGCATGGACGAGCGCGGCTTCGTGTACCTCGAGGACCGCAAGAAAGACATGATCCTGGTGTCGGGATTCAATGTGTACCCGAACGAAGTGGAGGCCGTGGCGGCCACGCATCCGGGAATCCTCGAGGCCGCCGCCGTGGCTCAACCCGATGAGCATTCCGGCGAAGTCGTCGCCCTGTTCGTGGTGCGCAAGGATCCGGCTCTCACCGAGAAGGACATCATCGAGTACAGCCGCCAGTCACTGACGGGCTACAAGGTGCCCAGGCACGTGTACTTCAGGACAGAGTTGCCGAAATCGAATGTAGGGAAGATCTTGAGGAAGGGACTGAGAGAGCAATTAAAGAGGTAGCATACTCGCCGCCGTGGCCGCTCCCCGCCACTCTGTTCGCTTGATCCGAAACAACAGTGCGATTCGCATAGGCCAATGACCAAACACTCGCGATTCGTGTTTCAAACCGAGCTTTGCCAACACACGCAGGCTTCGCGTGTTCTCCGGGTAGACGGTCGCGACAATTGACTGAATTCCTAACGTCTTAAAGGCGACGTCAATGCTTGCCGCCGCCGCCTCCGTTGCAAAGCCCAAGTTCCAGCAGGACTGCCGCAACGCAAACGCAATTTCAACTTCTGGTGTGTGAGCGAGGGGTCGCACACCGCAGTAGCCCACGCAATCGATCTGTCCACGAGGGACAACAGCAAGGGTCCCCCACCCTCGATCGGCGAAGGCGTCAGCCATCAAACGTACTGACTCGGCCGCAGCGGCAGGTGACTTCACGTCACCAATGAATCTAGTGGCCCCCGGATCGGCGAGCAGCTCTGTTATGGCGCCGATGTCTGATTCGCGAAAGGGGCGTAATTCCAGTCGAGGCGTCACAATCGGGACCGGCAGTTCCCGCTTGTGCGCTCTGTCACCCAGGAGTTCCACCGCAGAGCCGTCGCGGGCCATCAGTGTTGCGCCTCGAGCCGTCCGATGTTTGTAGCGGCGCGTCTTAACGATCGTGGCTCGCCCGTGTAGCAGTAACAGTGCACCGCAGCTTCTACCGTCGGACCTGCATCGTCGGCTCGCGTGTGATCCTCGAGCCAATTGTCGAGTCCTTCCAGAAATGCCTGCGACCGTTCGCGGGCGACAGCACGCCAGAGCCTGACGTACTTTTCCGGCAGGAAAAACACCCGGGCGTCCCGATCGACATCACGCGAGCGCGAATCTCGCGCTCGTGCGTTGCGGAGAGCAATTCTCAGGTACTGCGGTACCACCACCGCCGCGCGCGCCATTATCAGGGCGCGCTGGCCGACCAGGACCGCACGCCCAATTGACAGCGCGAACCGACCATCCTTGCGGCGATGAACAGTGCCGTTCGCCTCCATCCAGCGAAGGGTATCTTCTATTCTTGAAGCGGGAAAGCGCTTCCCGATCAACTGCCGGAGAACCGCTCCGCGCAGCGCAAGCGGTTCGCCAGTCTTCTTATCAGTGTAACGCCTTTGCCGGTGCCAGTCGTGAACGACCCCTCTGATTTCCATCGTGCTTTCGTGCTCCCGCTTGATAACCCTCGCCGTCCGCGACCGTTTGGACAGGCTCGCCGCACTCACGCGACCCACTTCCATGCGCAACTGCTTTGCCAGACTCTCTCTCGACAGGCCAGCGGCCAGGAGAAAGGTGACGGTTTCGCTCAACAGAAAATCCAAGGCGCTGCGCGAAAGTACACCGCAGCCCCTTGCACGACGTGCAGCGAGCGCATGCGCGACCGGCGACTTTCCCGCTTTCATCTGCTCTGGCTCCTGAGCGGCGACGCGAACGGCCCTACCGACTTCGACGATTACGGGCTTTGTCCCGCTCTCTTCGCACATCCTCAGAGAGGAACTCCTCGAACGTGAAGCCGCTCAGACCAACTCTCATCCTTGACCCGCCCTTGGAGATATCACGCTGCCAGCGCGGACTGTTGAGTTCCTCCGTCAACTCCACGAACATGGATTGCAGTCGATCGCGGAGCATCTTGCGGACGAGAGGAAGATCGTTCTTCCCAATCTCTAGAGCCTGGGCCGTACGCCACGCGCGCTTCCCTTCTCCGCCCTTGATGTCTTGAAACAGCGCACGCAGCGCGTCACTCATCTGCTGGCTGGCTCCTTCCCGGGCAATCCGCCGTAACACCGGCTTGCGTCTCGGGCTGGCTTTCCGCCTTAATCGGCCGTTTGAGAGCGTTTCCACGTAGTCCAGGCGAATGAGTTCATCAATAATGAGGCGGGGCCACACCCCGGGAGCATAGCTCTGGATC
>JBOIAH010000367.1:0-9722 GCA_050739055.1 Steroidobacteraceae bacterium
GCGTCGAGTTGTCGGCATCCCCGATCCGCAACGACGCCAGGGAAGTGGTCGGCGCGGCGTTGTGGCTGCACGACGTGACGGAACTGCGCGGGCTGGCGCGCCAGATGTCCTACCAGGCGACCCACGATGCGCTCACGGGACTGGTCAACCGCCGCGAGTTCGAGCGGCGCCTCGAGGAGGCGATCCAGAGCGGCCATCGCGGCGACGGCCAGCACGTGTTGTGTTACCTGGACCTGGATCGCTTCAAGCTGGTCAACGACACCAGCGGCCATCTGGCTGGTGACAGCATGCTGCGCGAGGTGGCAAAGCTGCTGCGCGACGCGGTGCGTGACAGCGACACGGTAGCGCGTCTGGGGGGCGATGAGTTCGGCACGCTGCTCGTCGGCTGTCCGCTGGAGAAGGCGCGCCAGATCGCCGATGACGTGTGCCGTGCGATCGCCGACTACCGCTTCGTGTGGAAGGACCGGATCTTCAACGTCGGCGTGTCGGTCGGGCTGGTGGAGATCTCGCGCGAGAGCGGCATGCTCGAGGAGCTGCTGGCCGCGGCCGACACCGCCTGCTACGTCGCCAAGAACCAGGGCACGGGCCGGGTCGCCGTGTACTCGGCGCGCGACGAGGCGCTGGCGCGCAACACCGGCGAGATCCAGTGGCTGCACCGGCTGCAGATGGCGCTCAAGGAGAATCGCTTCCACCTGTACCACCAGATCATCGTCCCGGCGCATGGCACCGACGGCGGGCCGGCGATGGAGGTGCTGATACGGCTGCAGGACGAGGCGGGCAACGAGCTGCCGCCCTCGGAGTTCATGCGCGCCGCCGAACGCTACCGTCTCATGGGCCCGGTGGACCGCTGGGTGGTGCAGACCACGCTCGCGGCGCTGGGGCGCGGGGCCATCCCGCTGCCGCCCAACCGCAGCGTGGCGATCAACATCTCCGGCCAGACTCTCGCGGATGCGCAGTTCCTCGAGTTCGTGGTCGAGTGCCTGGACAGCACCGGCGTCGCGCCCGCGCAGGTGTGCTTCGAGATCACCGAGAGCGCGGTGGTCGCCAATCTCGATCATGCGCGCCGTTTCATCGGCGTGCTGCACGGCCTGGGCTGCCAGTTCGCGCTCGATGATTTCGGCTCGGGAGTGGGCTCGTTCTCCAACCTCAAGACCCTGCCGCTCGACTACCTGAAGATCGACGGCTCGTTCATGCGCAACCTGGCGCACGACACCGTCAACCAGGCGATGGTGACCGCGATGATCAAGCTGGCGCGCACCCTCAACTTCAAGGTCATCGCCGAGCAGGTCGAGGACAGCGCCGCGGTGGATGCGGCGCGCAGGATCGGGGTCGACTATCTGCAGGGGTATGCGATCGGGCGGCCGCAGCCGCTGCAGCTCGCGGCGTAGTTCACTGGAAAAATCGCCTGCGGCGACCGACCTCAGGGCTTGGCGGGCTCGAACTTCAGCGCCACGCCGTTCATGCAGTAACGCTCCCCGGTGGGCCTGGGGCCGTCGGGGAACACGTGGCCCAGGTGTCCGCCGCAGGCGGCGCAGTGCACTTCGGTACGGCGCATGGCGAGGCTGCGGTCCTCGTGGGTCGCCACCGCCTCAGGGATGGGTCGAAAGAAACTCGGCCAGCCGCTGCCACTCTCGAACTTGGTGTCGGCGGCGAACAGCGGCGCACCGCACCCGGCGCAGCGGAAGGTGCCGGGGCGATGCTCGTCGTTCAGGGGACTGCTGCCGGAGCGCTCGGTGCCGTGCTCGCGCAGCACCCGGTAGCCTTCCGGCGTGAGCTCGCGCCGCCAATCATCCTGCGACTTCTCGACCGGAAACTTCTCCTCGGAGGCCATGGCCGATTGTGGCACTGCCGCGCAGCCGGCGAAAGTCGCGCCTTTCGCCGGCGGCAACGAAGCTGATGTCCGCCGAAATCGCTTGCTGCGATTTCGGCCAATCAGAGCAGCGGCACCAGCAGCAGCGCCACGATGTTAATGATCTTGATCAGCGGGTTGATCGCCGGTCCGGCCGTGTCCTTGTACGGATCGCCCACGGTGTCGCCGGTCACGGCCGCCTTGTGCGCGTCCGAGCCCTTGCCGCCGAAGTTGCCTTCCTCGATGTACTTCTTGGCGTTGTCCCAGGCCCCGCCGCCGGTGGTCATGGAGATGGCGACGAACAGGCCCGTGACGATCGTGCCGATCAGCAGGCCGCCGAGCGAGCGCACCCCGGCGCCGCTGCCCATGAGCTCGTTCATCACGCACACCAGCACGATCGGCACCAGGATCGGCAGCAGCGACGGCACGATCATCTCGCGGATGGCGGCGCGCGTCAGCAGGTCGACGGCGCGCGAGTAATCGGGCTTGTCGGTGCCGGCCATGAGGCCCTTGATCTCGCGGAACTGACGGCGCACCTCGTTCACGACCGAGCCCGCGGCGCGCCCCACGGCCTCCATCGCCATGGCGGCGAACAGGTAGGGTACCAACCCGCCGATGAACAGGCCGATGATCACCGCCGGGTCCGACAGCGAGAAACTGGCGCTCTTGCCGGCCGCCTCGAGGTTGTGCGTGTAATCGGCGAACAGCACCAGCGCGGCGAGCCCCGCCGAGCCGATGGCATAGCCCTTGGTCACCGCCTTGGTGGTATTGCCGACCGCATCCAGCGGGTCGGTGATGTCGCGCACCTGGCGCGGCAGACCTGCCATCTCGGCGATGCCGCCGGCGTTGTCGGTGATCGGGCCGTAGGCATCGAGCGCCACGATCATGCCGGTCATCGACAGCATCGCGGTGGCCGCGATTGCGATCCCGTACAGGCCGCTGAGCGTGTACGAGCCCCAGATGGCCAGACACACCGCGATCACCGGCAGCGCGGTCGCCTTCATCGACACGCCCAGGCCGGCGATGATGTTGGTCGCGTGACCGGTCTGCGAGCTTGCCGCCACCTTGCGCACCGGGCTGTACTCGGTGGCGGTGTAGTACTCGGTGATCATCATCAGCGCCGCCGTAAGTCCCAGACCGATGAGCGCACAGCCGTACAGGGCCCCGGTGCGCTCGGGCATGATGCGGCTGGTGATGAAATAGAACGCCACCGCCGAGACGATGCCCGACACCAGCACGCCCTTGTAGAGGGCAGTCATGATCTTGCCGCCCTCGCGGGTGGACACGAAGAAGGTCCCGAGGATGGAGGAGACGATCGAGGCGGCGCCGAGCGCGAGCGGATAGATCACCGCGGCGAGCGCGGCGTCCGGTCCCCGCTTGCCGAACAACAGCCCGCCGAGCAGCATCGTCGCGACGATCGTCACCGCGTAAGTCTCGAACAGGTCCGCGGCCATGCCGGCGCAATCGCCCACGTTGTCGCCGACGTTGTCGGCGATCACCGCGGGGTTGCGCGGGTCGTCCTCGGGAATGCCGGCCTCGAGCTTGCCGACGAGGTCAGCGCCGACGTCCGCGCCCTTGGTGAAAATGCCGCCGCCGAGGCGTGCGAAGATCGAGATGAGCGAGCCGCCGAACGCCAGCCCCACGAGCGCATGCAGCGCGCCCTCCGCCCCGCTGGAGGAGAACTGCCGCAGCAGCGTGTAGTAACCGGCGACACCGATCAGCGCCAGGCCCACCACCAGCATGCCGGTGATGGCGCCGCCGCGGAACGCCACGTTGAGTGCGGCATTCAGGCCGCCGGTCGCGGCCTGCGCGGTGCGCACGTTGGCGCGCACCGAGATGTTCATGCCGATGTAGCCGGTGAGGCCCGACAGCACGGCGCCCACCGCGAAGCCGCCGGCCGTCGGCCAGCCGATCGGCGAGAACCCGATCACCGCGAACAGTACGACGCCGACGATCAGGATCGTGCTGTACTGGCGGTTCAGATAAGCCTGGGCGCCCGCCTGGATCGCCGCGGCGATCTCCTGCATGCGGGCGTTGCCCGCCGGCAGGCGCAGGATCGCCGCCGTGGAGAACACGCCGTAGAGGACGGCGAGCACGCCGGCCGCGATAGCGGCCCACAGCCACAGGGTGGCATCCATCGAGAGACCTCCCGCAAAAAAGGCCGCGAACTATAGCACGGCGGCACCGGCCCTCGGGTGCCCGCCTGGCCAATTTGCCGAAACCGGCCTGCGGCCGTTTCAGCGCGACGGCGAGCAAGAGGCGTGACTCTTGCTCGCCTACAGCTTGAATTCGTCCGCGAGCTTGCGGGGCACCGCTACGCCCCTGATCCGCGCGTAGTCGGGCAGCCCGTTGCGGTACGGGGGGTAGGCTTCGCCTGCGATGAGCGGCTCCAGGTAGCGGCGGCAGGCCGCGGTAATGCCGAAGCCGTCCTCGCGGATGTAGTGCGCGGGCAGCTTCTTCTCCTTGTTGGCGACCTGCGCCAGCGGCACGTGCCCGATGAGCCAGCGGTAGGGCCGGTCGGACTTGCGCACGATCACCGGCATCACCGCGTTCACGCCCCTGACCGCGAGCCTGACCGCCGCCTCGCCGACCGCGTAGGCCTGCTCGACGTCGACCCGGGATGCGATATGGCGCGCCGCGCGCTGCAGGTAATCGGCGACCGCCCAGTGGTGCTTGTAGCCGTGCGCCTCGCGGACCATGTTGGCGACCAGCGGAGCCACGCCCCCGAGCTGCGTGTGACCGAAGGCGTCGCGCGTGCCGGCATCCGCCAGGAACTTGCCGTCCGCGTACGCCGCGCCTTCGGACACCACGATGACGCAGTAGCCGTACTCGGCCACGCAGTGCTTCACGCGGTCGAGGAAGCTGCGCCCGTCGAACGGCACTTCGGGGAACAGGATTATATGGGGCGGCTCGTCCATCCCACGGCCGGCGAGTCCGCTTGCTGCCGCGATCCACCCGGCGTGGCGCCCCATCACCTCGAACACGAACACTTTGGTGGAGGTGCGCGCCATGGAGGCGACATCGAGCGCCGCCTCGCGCGTGGAGACCGCGACGTACTTGGCGACCGAGCCGAACCCCGGGCAGCAATCGGTGTGCGGCAGATCGTTGTCCACGGTCTTGGGCACGCCCACGCAGGTGATGGGATAGCCGAGCGATGCGCCGAGCTGCGACACCTTCAGCGCGGTGTCCATCGAGTCGTTGCCGCCGTTATAGAAGAAGTAGCCGATGTCATGGGCGCGGAATACGTCGATCAGGCGCTGGTACTCGGCGCGATTCTGCTCGATGCCCTGCAACTTGAAGCGCGCCGAGCCGAAAGCGCCGGCCGGCGTGTGCTTCAGTGCGCGGATGGTTGCGGCGCTCTCGCGGCCGACGTCGATCAGATCCTCGGTGAGCGCGCCGACGATGCCGTCACGCCCGGCGTACACCTTGCCGACGTGCTTCGAGCGCCTCGCCGTCTCGATCACCCCGCATGCCGAGGCGTTGATGACGGCGGACACACCGCCTGACTGGGCATAGAAGGCATTGCGGGGGGCGGTCTTCTTCATGGTGTTGGAGCGGTGCGTCGGCAGTGGCGCGCCAAGAATAACGCACGCGGAGCGCGGCTGCGCTGCGCGCGGCGGGTGCGCTACTTGAGGCGTTTGACCCGCAGGTGAGCGCTCGGTAACGTGGCCCACCTTTGTGCTGCCACCGCAGCGGTCTCGCACTGACAAAACATGCGCATCGTCCTCCTGGGGGCGCCCGGCTCGGGCAAGGGCACCCAGTCGCAACGCCTGGTCGCTCGAGCCGGCATTCCGCAGATCTCGAGCGGCGATCTGCTGCGCGCGGCGGTGGCACGCGGCAGCGCGCTCGGCCGTGCCGCCAAGGCGGCGATGGACGGCGGGCGGCTGGTCGCCGATTCCCTGGTCCTCGGCATGATCCGCGAGCGCTTGGGCGAGCCCGACACCCATGGGGGATTCATTCTGGACGGCTTTCCGCGCAACCTCGCGCAGGCGCACGCGCTCGACGGGCTGCTCGCGGAGCTGCGCCAGCCGCTCGATGCCGTCGTGCAGCTGGACGTGGACTACCGGGAGCTGGTGCGTCGCATCTCGGGCCGGCGCAGCTGCGCGGACTGCGGCCGGGTGTTCAATCTGCTGACCTCCCCGCCGCCGGCGGGCGGGCCGGATCAGTGTCCGAAGAGCGGCGCGCCCCATCGGCTCATCCAGCGCCCCGACGACGACGAGGCGACGGTCGCCGAGCGGCTGCGGGTGTACGACGAGCAGACCCGGCCGCTGATCGATTTCTACCGCTCGCGCGGCCTGCTGCGGGTGATTGACGCCCAGGGGAATGTCGACGAGGTGACCGGCCGCCTGGAGCAGGCCTTGCAGCCAATAAACTAAAGCGCCGCGAGCAACCGCTCGCCGACCACGCTGCGACGCCAGCCGCGCAGCACCGCGCCGTCGCGCCGGCCGTCGGCCAGCTGCTCCAGGTCCCGGCGCGTGGCCAGCACCTCGGGCACGAGGTTCAGCTCCGCGGCCGCCGCCTGGCTGATCGCGCCGAGCTTTCCGACGAGCGCGTTCTTCACCGGATCTGACCGCGGGCGCAGCGGCGCCGGCGGGGCGGGATCGGGAACCCTTGCTGCGGCAACGCACGCCAGCAATTCCTCGCCCCGATGCCGGATGAGTCCGGCGGGCAGCTCACCGATCGCCGCCAGCGCCTGTATCGTGCGCGGCACCCGCACTACGATCTCGCGCAGCGCGCCGTCGTCGAGGATCCAGCCGCGCGGGCGGTTGTGCTGCACCGCGCGGCGCTCGCGCCAGGCGGCGAGCTCGCGCGCCAGGCGCTCCCGTCCCGGATCGAGGCCCCGCAATCCCTTGACGCGCAACCAGGCGTCTTCGGGCTCGGTGGTGAGACCGCGCACTTCCTCGAGCGTCGCGAGCTCCTCGGCGAGCCACGGCAGGCGGCCGAGGCTCGCGAGCTGCGCTTCGAGCTGCGCCGCAAGTGGCAGCAGGTAACGCACGTCGTCGAGGGCGTATTCGATCTGCTCCGCCGACAGCGGCCGGCGTGACCAGTCGGTGCGGGTGTGGGACTTCGCCAGCTCGCGCTTGAGCTGACGGCGCACCAGCTCGCCGTAACCGATCTGGGCGGGAAGCCCGGTGAGCGCCGCGGCGATCTGCGTGTCGAATACCGGGCGTGTCAAGCCCGCGACCGGGAACAGCACCTCCAGGTCCTGGCGCGAGGCGTGCATGACCTTGACGGTGCCGGGGCCGGCGAGCAGTGACGCCAGCGGCGCGAGCTCGCGCACCGCGAGCGGGTCGACACAGGCGGCCTCCCCGGGCGAGGACAACTGCACCAGGCACAGTTGCGCGCGGTAAGTGCGCTCGCGAAGGAATTCGGTGTCCAGGCCAACGCGCGGCTCGGTGGCGAGGCGCGCGCAAACTTGGGCGAGTGCGGAGGGTGTCGTGACGGTGTGCTGCAAACGAAGTTTGAGGATGCTCTGTACAATCGGGCGGATACCATTATGCGCAGGCCCGACCGGTATCGAAAGTCATGACGGAGATCATCCGCTTGTTCGTGCAGATCACGCTGCTGCGCCGCGGACCGCAGGACCTGCCGGCTTCGCTGCTGCTCTTGGTGCTGACCGTGGGCGGTTACAGCGGCGTGAACTTCGTGGTCAGCAGCCTGTTGCCGCCGAGTGCGGGCTGGCCGCCGCAGCTGGCGGTGGAAGTGCTGTTCACGCTCGGCTGGTACGCGGCGCTGCTGCGGCTCCTCGGGCGGCGCGAGCGCTTCCTGCAGACCACCACCGCGGTGTTTGGTTTCGGGGCGCTGCTGTCCCCGCCGTTGATCGCATCGGAATGGCTCATGCGGCGCTTCGGGCAGGATGCCACCTGGCAACTGCCGATCGCGGTCGGCGGGCTGGTGCTCGTCATCTGGGTGATCGCGGTCACGAGCCACGTGGTGAAAGCGGCGCTGGAATGGTCGCGCGGCGCGAGCGTGGCGCTCGTGATCCTGCAGATCGTCGCCGGGCAGCTGCTGCTGTTCGCGGTGTTTCCCCCGGCCGGCTGAGCGCCGCTTACGATGCACGTTCACATCCTGGGAATCTGCGGCACGTTCATGGGCGGTGTGGCCGCCATCGCCCGTGCCGCGGGCTGGCGCGTCACCGGCTCGGACCGCAACGTCTATCCGCCCATGAGCACCCAGCTCGAGGCGCTCGGCATCGAGCTCACCGAGGGCTTCGAGGCCGCACAGCTGACGCCGGCTCCGGATGTCGTGCTGGTCGGCAACGTGATGACGCGCGGTCAGCCGGTGATCGAGGCGCTGCTGGAGAGCGGCCTGCCGTACCTGTCGGGCCCGGAATGGCTGGCGCGCGAGGTGCTGCGCAAGCGCTGGGTGCTGGCGGTCGCGGGCACGCACGGCAAGACGACGACCGCAGCGCTGCTGGCGTGGATTCTCGAGTACGCCGGCCTCGCGCCCGGGTTTCTCATCGGCGGCGTGCCGGCGAATTTCGGTGTGAGCGCGCGTCTCGGCGCCGAGCCGTTGTTCGTCATCGAGGCGGACGAGTACGACACGGCGTTCTTCGACAAGCGCGCCAAGTTCGTGCACTACCGCCCGCGCACCGTGATCCTCAACAACCTCGAGTACGACCACGCGGACATCTATCCGGACGTCGGCGCCATCCAGCGGCAGTTTCATCACCTGGTGCGTACCGTGCCCGGCAGCGGCCGCATCGTGTGGAACGCCGGCGACCCGCGGCTGCGGGAAACGCTCGCCATGGGTTGCTGGACGCCGCTCGAGGGCTTTGCGCACGGCACGGGCACGGATGCGCTGTGGACCGCACGCCCGGCTCCCGGCGCCGAGGACTTCTCGCGCTTCGAGGTGCTCGAGGCCGGCCGGGCGCACGGCACGGTGCAGTGGTCGCTCATCGGCGCGCACAACGGCGAGAACGCGCTTGCCGCGATCGCCGCCGCGCGCCACGCGGGCGTGCCGGTGCCGCGGGCCAGCGACGCGCTGGCGCGGTTTCAGGGCATCGCGCGCCGCATGCAGTTGCGCGGCGAGGTCAACGGCATCCGTGTCTACGATGACTTCGCGCATCATCCCACGGCCATCGCCCGCACCGTGAGCGGCCTGCGCCAGCGGGTCGGCGCCGCCGCCCGCATCATCGCGGTGCTCGAGCCGCGCTCCCACACCATGCGCATGGGTGTGCATCGGCACACCCTCGCCCCGGCGCTCGCGGGCGCGGATGAGGTGTGGCTGTACACGCCGCCGGATCTCGCTTGGGATGCGAGCGAGGTACTGGCGGCATGCGGCGCGCGCGGACACACCGGCGGCGAGGTCGACACGCTGGCGCGCGACCTGGCGCGCGCGCTGCGCCCGGGAGATCACGTGCTCGTCATGAGTAACGGCGGCTTCGGCGGCCTGCACGAGAAGCTGCTGGCCGAGCTGGCGCGCCCGAAGTCCGCCGCGGGCTCATGAGATGAGCGCGGTGAGCGCGCCGAGCACTTCCTCCAGACAATTGCGCACCCGGTGCCGGCCGGCGCGCGCCTCGAGGTCGGCGCGCCGCGCCGGGCTTTGCAGCAGCGCGAGTGCCACGGTCTCGATCGAGCGCGGGTGCAGCTCGGCGCGCACTGCGAGCCCGGCCTGCACGCAGCAGGCGATGCGATGGGCCTGATCGCGCGCGATCGGCACCGCGACACAGGCTCGAGCGCACGCCAGCACCTGCAGCAGCGTGTCGCCGCCATTGGAGATGACCAGCTGCGCTGCGCGGATCAGCTCACCGAGCTCCGCCAGCGGCAGGCGCGGCGCCCGCAGCAGCGGCGCGGGGTCCCCGGCGTCGGCGGCGCTCGGTGCGCCGACCAGCAGCGTGGGGTGGCCAAGCCGGGCGATGGCGCGGGCGGCC
>JBOIAH010000368.1:0-1175 GCA_050739055.1 Steroidobacteraceae bacterium
GGGTGCGTGCAGGCGTTTACGGTGAGCGTGCGGCCGTCGGCGCTGACCACCTCGGCCTCCAGGAGCCCGGACGCTGCGATGCCGAAGCCCTTCGAGAGGCTGCCGAAGCCGCCGCTTTGAATGAGGCCCGCGACCCCCACCGAGGTGCAGCCGCCGCCCTGGACGTAACGGCCGGCGCGCGCGGTCACGGCGTTGTAGAGGTCGATCCACATCGCGCCCGCGCCGCACGACACGGCCGGCACCGGCGGAATTTTCCCCGCGCAGCCGCCGGCAACGAACTCCTGGTGCAGGCTCACCTGGTTCATGGCGCGCGTCCAGATCAGCAGCGAGTCGGGCGCGTTGGAGGTGCCCTGGTAGCTGTGACCGCCGCCCTTGACCACCAGCCGCAGCCGGTTGTCACGCGCGAAGCTCACCGCGGCGGCGACGTCCGCAGTGCTCCGGGCCTTCACCGCGTAGGCGCTCGGCGCCGGCGTCCAGGCATCGAGCCACCCGGACACCTGCGTGCCGGCCGGCTGGTCGCCGATGTAGAAGGGGTTGCGGATGTTGCTTACGACGTCGCGGCAAGCCGCGCCGTGAGGCTCCTGCCGGCAGGCCGCAAACAGCGGCTGCACGGTGAGCAGGTTCCCGCCGACGGCGTCGTTGAGCCTCTGCCAGGCCGCGGCGGAGGGCCACGCGGGATCGGAGGGACGCACGCGGCGCAGCGGCGGGTGCCGCGCGGCTTGTGCCAGCAGGCCCCGGGACAGCAGCGGCAGCAGTGGCAGTGCCGCCGCGCCTTTCAGCAGTGTTCTGCGCCGCATGTGCCAACCTCCCGCGCGCTGCAGGGCGCGCTGCGCACTTAGCCGACTGCCTTCACCGCGGAGATCAGCTCCGCTGCCGCTTTCTGCGCATCCCCATACAGCATGCGGGTGTTGTCCAGGTAGAACAGCGCGTTCTCGATCCCGGAGAACCCCGCGCCCTTGCCGCGCTTGATGACGATGACGTTCTTCGCCTTGTCGGCGTTCAGGATCGGCATGCCGTAGATCGGGCTCGACTTGTCGGTGCGCGCCACCGGGTTCACCACGTCGTTGGCGCCGATGATGAGCGCCACATCCGCGGTGTCGAATTCCGCGTTGATCTCATCCAGATCGGAGATCAGGTCGTACGGCACGCCGGCTTCCGCCAGCAGTACGTTCATG
>JBOIAH010000369.1:0-15141 GCA_050739055.1 Steroidobacteraceae bacterium
AGATACCGCTTCATCCATATTGCAACGCACGGCATCGTGGATGCGCAGGTACCGCAGTTATCCGCGCTGATTCTCAGCTCCTATGATGCCCGGGGAGACGTCGTCGATGGTGCCGTGCGCGTTGCAGATCTCTCGCTCCAGACACTGACGGCGGACGTTGCGGTATTCAGCGGCTGCGAAACGGCCCTCGGCAAGGAGGTGCGCAGCGAGGGTCTGGTCGGCATCGGCTCTACGATGCTCGCCCGCGGCGCCCGAGCGGTCGTGGCCTCACTTTGGCCTGTCTCAGATGAGATTAGCGCACGTCTCATGACAGAGTTCTATCGACACATGCTGCACGACTCGATGAGCGCACCCGCAGCACTGGGCGCGGCAATGCGATCGGTCCTGCAGCGCGACGGATCCGCGGATCCGGCGCTTTGGGCTGCGTTTCAGGTTTCGGTGGCCGCGCTCGGGCCCGGGCAACCGGGCGCAAAGCAGGAATAGCGAAAGTTAAGCGACAACAAGGGTTTAGGGACACTGGTCACGGAGGGTGGCTTCATGGAGACGCGGCGGTTGCGCACCATACAGCAGCCCTCTCACGTCGAGAGGTTGTTGGAGGCTCTCGTTTCACGCGCGAATTTCCTGCCGAAGGACTCTTACCAGATTCGGGATCCCAGCGCCCTGTCATCTCAACTGCAAACCGTTCTGGGCCGCGCCGTTCAAGAGGGACGAGTTTGGGGGTGCTGGGCCACCAACTACGAAACCTGGCTGTTTACGTGCGAGATGTCGCTTGCGTTGTCACGCGAGCGTGGCACGCCCGTGCTCCTGGTGAATCGCTACGGTGACAGCGGTGAACTGACCGATGCCGGATCATGGATGACTGATCCAGAGGGAAAGTGGCGGCGGTGCGCGGATTGAGTCCCTCGCTCACAGCGCCCGCGCATTTGGCACATGGGTTTGGCTCCCCGGGTTGGGATCGAACCAACGACCATTCGATTAACAGTCGAATGCTCTACCGCTGAGCTACCGGGGAACTTGGGCGGGCCTTGCGAAGGGCGCCGGATTCTCCGGCAACCGCATCGGCGGAGTCAAGAACGCCGGGGGAAGTGGTGCCAGCGCCGGGCGAGCCCTGCGTAGGCCGCGACATTGACGGCCAGCAGCAAGGCCGCCAGGAGCCACTGGATGTGCCAGTTGAGCCCCGGCGGATACAGCACCCGAACCAGGTAATGGGCGAGAAACCCACCGCGGTATCCGGCCTCCCCCCCGAGCTCGCGCCAATGGTTCTCCAGCGGCGTGAGGGGACAGATGGCGTGGGAGACTTCCACCCAGCATCCCCAGACGAGCGCCGGCGGGTGCACCCACACGAGCCAACGCCAGCGCCAGGTGAGAAAGCCGCCGAAGACGACGAATGCGCTGAACGCAAAATGGATGATGACGAGCGCATCGGCGAGGAGAGACCAGATCATGTCGATCCCGCCCTGATCGTGCCGGGAGGAGGCCGGCCTCGGGCGTTACTCGTAAGGCGTTACCCTCAGGCGGACTCTGTGACCGCGCGGCCGACGAGCAGGCGCGCGATCCGATCGAGTGCCTTCTCGAGGGTCTGCATGCTGCAGGCAAACGACAGGCGCACGTGACCCGGGGCGCCGAAGCCCGAACCGGGCACGACCGCCACTCCCGCCTCGTTGAGCAGCAGTTCCGTGAACTCGTGGTCATCGCGGCAGCCGAGCGCGGTGATCGCGCGGGAGACGTCCGCGAAAGCGTAGAAGGTCCCCGCGCCGGGCAGGCAGCTCACGCCGGGGAGCGAATTCAGCGCCCGGACGACGAAGTCACGACGCGCCTTGAACGCCTCGTTCATCTTCTTCACGCAGGTCTGCTCGGAGTTCAGCGCGGCGGTCGCGGCCTTCTGCGAAATGCTGGAGGCGTTCGAGGTCGACTGGCCCTGGAGGGTGGCCATCGCGGCGATGATCTCCTTCGGTCCCCCGCAGTACCCGAGCCGCCACCCGGTCATGGCGTACGCCTTGGAGACGCCGTTGATGGTCACGGTGCGCACGTACAGCTCCGGAACCGCCGTGACGAGGCTGCAGAAGGCCTCCGGCTCCCAGTAGATCTTCTCGTACATGTCATCGGTGCCGATCACGATGCGCGGATGCTCGAGCAGCACTTCCCCGAGCGAACGCAGCTCGGCGCGCGTGTAGGCGGCGCCGGTCGGGTTGCAGGGGCTGTTGAGCAGCATGAGCCGGGTCTTGGGGGTGATCGCCGCGGCGAGCTGGCGGGCGGTGATCTTGTAGCCCTGCGCAAGACCTGCGAGCGGCATCACCGGCAACCCGTCGGCGAGCAGCACCATGTCGGGGTACGACACCCAGTAGGGCGCGGGAATGACCGCCTCATCTCCCGGGTCGAGCACCGCCATGCACAGGTTGTAGAGGGTCTGCTTGGCGCCCGAGGACACGAGGATCTGCGCGCGCTCGTAGGCGAGGCCATTGTCGCGCTGGAATTTCGCGATGATCGCGTCCTTGAGTTCATCGATCCCTTCGACATTCGTATAGCGGGTGAAGCCGTTCTGAATGGCCTCGATCCCCGCCTGCGCAATGTGCGCCGGAGTATCGAAATCCGGCTCGCCGGCGGCCAAGCCGATCACGTCCTTGCCTGCGGCTTTCAGGCGCGCGGCGCGGGCGGTTACGGCGAGGGTCGGGGAGGGCTTGACGCGCTGGACGCGGCGTGCGACGGGCAAGGTAGCTTCACTCCCATGAGTTCGCGTCGGATCAGGCAGCCCCGCTATATTAGGAGATTGCGCCGGCCTCGGCCATGGACTCCCCGGCGCGCGCGCCGGCACTCACGCAGCGACGGACTTGGCATGGAACCGCACCCTTTTAGACTCGAAGCCGGCTACGACCCGGCGGGCGATCAGCCACAGGCGATCGACAAGCTCGTCGAGGGACTCACCGAGGGCCTCGCGCACCAGACGCTCCTCGGAGTCACGGGAAGCGGCAAGAGCGTCGGATACCATGATCCGATCCTCATTGCCGAGTGTGCGGCCGGTTCGGCTAGAACCCGGCTGGTCGAGGCGGGGCCCTTCATCGATGGTTTGATGAACTCTCGCGGCCTGAGCCAATGCGGCTCTGCCGATACCGAACAGTTCGCGTTCGCCGACAACTCCTACCTGACCCCGGCTTACAACCCCACAAGCGGTGAGACCGCTTGGTTCCCGATTGCGGCTCTGCTGCGCCACCGCGCCCCCAAAGAGATGTATCGGCTGGTCACGAGATGTGGTCGCACCGTGGAGGTGACCGGCGACCACAACTTCTGGGTGCTACGACAAGGGCGAACGACGCTGATAAGGACACGGGACATCAAGGCTTCCGACTTTCTTCCGGTGCCGGATGTGGTCACACCGATCTCCTCAGGGATTGAGGAGCTGGACATCCTGCCCTACCTGGCGGATTCGGATCTGTTCGTTTATGCGGAGGAGCAGATCAGTGAGTACATGGGGGTTGCGGGGCGTCCGGTGGTCGTATCGGCGATCGCGAACTTCGTGCTCAATCCGTGCCGGAAGCTGTATGCCGTTCGTCATCGACTCAAGGGCAGCGGACTTAGCGTTCGGCAGTTCCTAGGTCTGCTATCGGCAACCGGGGGCTTGGGTGGGCGTTGCCCGGGGCCTGGCATCACCGTGGGGCGCGCACAGAGGGCGTACCGCCTTCCGGCCTTGCTGCCCCTCTCCGACCAGGTGCTCGCTCTTTTCGGCTACTACATTGCTGAGGGGAATTGCCAGCCGCAGTACATCAGTCTCGCCAATCGACACCCTGTTATCCGGTGCAAGATCGAGGCGGCGTTCGGAGCATTGGGCTTGCCTTTCCACGTCAAGCCCAGTTCGGACTACGTGGTTGGCTCCAAGGCGCTGAGGGGCCTTCTAGCGAATCTCTGTGGGAGTCGAGCTGCCCAAAAGCGTCTGCCAGATTTCTGGCTGCAGCTATCGGATCGGCGTTTGGGCCTTCTCTTGAGAGCGTACTACGACGGTGATGGCACCGTCGGATACGGCGGGGAAGTCATCGGTACGACGGCTAGCGAGGATCTGGCCTCCGACCTGGCATACGCGCTCAAGCGATTCGGGATTCACGCCCGCTTGCGCAGAACGTGGAAGCGGGCGACCAATTCAAGCCACGCGGGCGGCCTGTACTTCCACGTGGTGATCTCAGGCCAGGGGGACCTCAGGCGCTATGCCGAAGCTATCGGGTTTGACCACCCGGAGAAGCTCGCGCGACTGCGAACATTCCTGCGCCGTCGTGAGGACACAAACGTCGACACCGTGCCAATTGAGCCGGGCGTGCTACGATCCCTGCGCGCGGGACTCGGCCTCTCGCAGAAGGCCATCGCCGCACTGTCCAACTGCACGCGCTCGATGATCAGTCTCATCGAAAGCGGCGATCGCAAGCCGAGCCGGCGCTTGCTATCTAAGATTCTCCGCACGCTGGCGGCCGTAGTGCGAAACGCGACCGTAGCCGACTTTGCTTGGTGGGTCGACTGGCGGGAGCTCTGTGCGCTTTGCAGCGTGCGATGGACAGGAGTAGCCAGTGTCGCTCGCGTCCATTATCCCTATCCCTATGTCTACGACCTGTCGGTTCCAGGTCCGGAGACGTTCGTCGCCGGGCGTGGGGGTATGTTTGTGCACAATACCTTCACCGCCGCCCACGTCATTCAGCGCGTACAGCGCCCGGCGATGGTGCTGGCGCACAACAAGACGCTCGCCGCGCAGCTGTACGGGGAGTTTCGCGAGTTCTTCCCGCACAACGCGGTCGAGTACTTCGTCTCCTACTACGACTACTACCAGCCCGAGGCCTACGTGCCCTCCTCGGACACCTACATCGAGAAGGACTCCTCGGTGAACGAGCACATCGAGCAGATGCGCTTATCCGCCACCAAGGCGCTGCTGGAGCGCCCCGACTCGATCATCGTCGCCACCGTCTCCTCGATCTACGGACTCGGTGACCCGAAGGCGTATCTGTCCATGGTGCTGCACCTGAAACGCGGTGATGACCTCGAGCAGCGCAAGCTCCTGCGGCGCCTCGCCGATATGCAGTACACGCGCAACGAGCTCGATCTCACCCAGGGCACCTATCGCGTGCGGGGGGATGTCATCGACATCTTCCCCGCGGAATCCGAGCGCGAGGCGGTGCGGGTGGAACTGTTCGACGACGTCATCGACTCGCTCACGCTGTTCGATCCGCTCACCGGCGCGCTTGTGCGCAAGGTGCCGCGCTTCACCGTGTATCCGGGCACTCACTATGTCACCCCGCGCGAGCGCCTGGCGGGCGCCGTGGACCAGATCCGCGAGGACCTGGGCGTGCGCCTGGCGGAGCTGCGCGAGGCGGGGCGGCTGCTGGAAGCGCAGCGGCTCGAGCAGCGCACCCGCTTTGACATGGAAATGATCAAGGAGGTCGGCTACTGCGCCGGCATCGAGAATTACTCGCGCTATCTCTCGGGCCGCGCGCCCGGGGAGCCCCCGCCGTGCCTGTTCGACTACCTGCCGAAGAATGCGCTGTTGTTCGTCGATGAGAGCCACCAGACGATCCCGCAGTTGGGCGCCATGTATAAGGGCGATCGCTCGAGGAAAGAGGTGCTGGTCGAGTACGGCTTTCGTCTGCCTTCGGCGCTGGACAACCGGCCGCTGAAGTTCGAGGAGTGGGAGCACCTGGCGCCGCAGATGATCTTCGTCTCCGCGACCCCCGGGGGCTATGAATCCAAGCACTCCTCCCAGGTGGTCGAGCAGCTGGTGCGTCCGACGGGACTGGTGGATCCGCAGGTCGAGGTGCGAGCGGTGGGCACGCAGGTGGACGATGTGCTGTCGGAGATCCGCCGGTGCGCGGCGCGCGATGAGCGGGTGCTCATCACGACCCTCACCAAGCGCATGGCGGAGGACCTGACGGACTATCTGCGCGAGCACGATGCACGGGTGCGCTACCTGCACGCGGACATCGAGACTGTGGAGCGGGTCGAGATCATCCGCGACCTGCGCCTGGGCAAATTCGACGTGCTGGTCGGCATCAATCTCCTGCGCGAGGGGCTGGACATGCCCGAGGTCGCGCTCGTTGCGATCCTGGACGCGGACAAAGAGGGATTCCTGCGCTCGGATAACTCCCTCATCCAGACCATTGGACGCGCCGCGCGCCACATCAACGGGCGCGCGATCCTCTACGCGGATCGCATCACCGGCTCGATGCAGCGTGCCATCGATGAGACCAACCGCCGCCGCACGAAGCAGCTCGAGTACAACGCGGCCCACGGCATTACCCCGCGCGGCATCGTGAAGGGCGTCACCGACATCATGGAGGGTGCGCGCACCGAAGCGCCCGCGCCCGGCTCTCGCCGCCGCGGGGAGAAGCCGCGGGGGCCCGCGGACCTCAAGCCCGAGGCGCTGGTGAAGGAGATCAAGAAGCTGGAAGCGGAGATGTTCCGGCGGGCGCGCAATCTCGAGTTCGAGGACGCCGCGGCGCTGCGCGATGAGATCGAGCGCTTGAAACAGCTCGAGCTGGGATTCCCGGCGCGAGCATAGGCGCGCGCCCAAGTGCGAGCGTAAGTGCTTGGAATGACAGACATTAGCTTGCTTCGCGCGGCTCACTCTTGTATCGTTCGCGCCCCTCGTCGAATGCTTATCGTTGCAGGCGCGTAGCTCAGTGGTAGAGCATCACCTTGACATGGTGGTGGTCGGTGGTTCGATCCCACTCGCGCCTACCAGATAGTTAAGAGAGGGCGCTCCTTGGGGCTCCAGAGCCTGCCGGGGCGCCTTTTTTTGCTGTCCCTTAAGATCCGTGAGTCACATGCCCGTAGTCACTTTGCCCGATGGCAGTCAGCGCCGCTTCGAACACCCGCTGACGGTGGCCGAAGTCGCGGCCGACATCGGCGCGGGTCTGGCCCGGGCGGCGCTCGCCGCGCGCGTGAACGGCAAGCTGGTCGACACCTCTTACGTCATCGCGGACGATGCGAGCCTCGCCATCGTGACCGACAAGGACAGGGAAGGGTTGGAGGTCATCCGCCACTCCACCGCCCACCTGCTCGCGCAGGCGGTGAAGGAGCTGTTCCCGCGGGCGCAGGTGACCATCGGGCCGGTGATCGAGGACGGATTTTATTACGACTTCGCTTATCCGCGCCCCTTCACGCCCGAGGATCTGGTGGCGATCGAAGCGAAGATGACCGAGCTCGCCCATGCGGATCAGCAGGTGAGCCGGCGCGTCATGGCACGCGATGAGGCGGTGACGTTCTTCCGCAACCTGGGCGAGGTCTACAAGGCGGAGATCATCGCTGCTATTCCCGCCAAGGAGGAGATCAGCCTCTACGGGCAGGGCAACTGGGTCGACCTGTGCCGCGGGCCGCACGTGCCCTCCACGGGCAAGCTTCGGGCCTTCAAGCTCACCAAGGTCGCGGGCGCCTACTGGCGCGGGGACTCGCGCAACGAGATGCTGCAGCGGATCTACGGCACCGCGTGGGCTGACAAGAAGCAGCTCGAGGCCTACCTGCATCGCCTCGAGGAGGCCGAGAAGCGCGATCACCGCCGCATCGGCAAGGAGCTGGACCTCTTTCACCTTCAGGAAGAGGCCCCGGGCGCCGTGTTCTGGCACCCCAAGGGCTGGATCGTGTTCCAGGCGCTCATCCAGTACATGCGCGGGCGCCAGGACGCGGCCGGGTACGAGGAGGTCAGTGCGCCGGAGCTGATGGATGCGGCGCTGTGGCAGCAGTCCGGGCACCTGGAGAAGTTCGGCGAGAACATGTTTCTCACCAGGACCCCGGATGAGCGCCTGTACGCCATCAAACCCATGAACTGCCCCGGGCATGTGCAGATCTTCAAGCACGGCCTGCGCAGCTACCGCGAGCTCCCCGTGCGGCTCGCGGAATTCGGCAAACTGCACCGCTACGAGCCCTCCGGGGCCCTGCATGGCCTGATGCGGGTGCGGGCCTTCACCCAGGACGACGGGCACGTGTTCGTCACCGAGGATCAGATCACCGGGGAGTCGGTGGCCATCACCCGCCAGATCCTTGAAATCTACCGCGACTTCGGCTTCGAGGAGGTCGTCATCAAGTACGCCGACCGGCCCGTGAAACGCGTCGGGAGCGATGACATCTGGGACCGGGCGGAAGGGGCGCTGCGAGCCGCGGCCGCGGCCGCGGGGATTGACTACACGCTCAACAAGGGGGAAGGGGCCTTTTACGGCCCGAAGCTCGAGTTCGTGCTGCGCGATGCCATCGGGCGCGACTGGCAGTGCGGGACGCTCCAGGTCGACCTCAACATGCCCGAGCGGCTCGGGGCGTACTACATCGATGAGCGCAGCGCCAAGCGCACCCCCGTCATGCTGCACCGCGCGATTTTCGGCTCGCTCGAGCGCTTCTTGGCAATCCTGCTCGAGCATCACGCGGGAAGGCTTCCGGCCTGGCTCTCGCCGGTGCAGGCGGTGGTCCTGAGCATTACCGACCGGCAGGATGAGTATGTCCGCAAGGTTACGGAATCCCTGAAAAATCAGGGCTTTCGAGTCGAGTTTGACTTGCGCAACGAAAAGGTCGGCTTTAAGATTCGCGAGCACACGCTCAAGCGTGTTCCGTATCTATTGGTTGCGGGCGACAAGGAAGTAGCCGCAAATCTGCTTGCAGTGCGCACACGAAGCGGCAAGGACCTGGGCACGATGGTCCCGGAGACGTTCGCCGAACGGCTCCGCATCGAGCTCGAAAGCCGCGGGCGCCAGAGGTTGGAGGGTTGACGAATCGCTAGTGCAACAAAGCGGGTGCGGCGCAACGAGGACATCAGCGCCCCGCAACTGCGCGTGATCGCGGCCGATGGGTCGCAGGCCGGGGTGATGTCGCGTTTCGACGCCCTGCAAATGGCGTCCGCTGCCGAGCTGGATCTGGTCGAGGTGTCCCCGACCGCAGAGCCGCCGGTCGTGCGCATCATGGACTACGGGAAGTTCCTGTTCGAGCAGAACAAGAAAGCCCATTCGGCCAAGCGCAAGCAGAAGCAGATTCAGGTCAAGGAAGTGAAGTTTCGTCCCGGCACGGGAGAGGCGGATTACCAGATCAAGCTGCGTAATCTGACGCGCTTCCTCACCGAGGGTGACAAAGCCAAGGTGACCCTGAGGTTCCGCGGCCGTGAGATGGTGCACCAGGACATCGGGCGCAAGCTCCTTGATCGGGTCTCGGGCGACCTCGCACCCCATGCGGTGGTCGAACAGAACCCGCTCATGGAGGGCAAGCAGATGATCATGGTGTTTGCACCGAAGAAGAAGTAGCGCTCAACCTTACGGCCAATCGCGGCCCTGGATGAGCGTTCGCCCGCAGCGGGTGCTTGAGCTTTCAAGCGCCTTGCGAACGGGGCTACACAACGAGGAGTGATGTCGATGCCCAAGTTGAAAACCAACCGGGCCGCGGCCAAGCGCTTTCGCAAGACGGCAAAGGGCTTCAAGCGGTACGCGGCAAACCGCCGCCACAATCTCGGCCACAAGGACCGCAAGGTCAAACGCCAGGCACGCTCGGGCGGCTCGAGTCTCGTGGACAAGACCGACGTGGGCCGTGTCGAGCAACTCCTGCCCTATCACCGTTAAGCGAGCACACCCATGGCACGAGTCAAGCGTGGCGTGACGGCCGGACGCCGTCACAAGAAGGTTCTCGGCAAAGCGAAGGGCTACTACAACGCCCGGCGCAAGGTCTATCGCGCGGCCAAGCAGGCGGTCATCAAGGCCGGCCAGTACGCCTACCGCGACCGCCGGGCGAACAAACGGGAGTTCCGGGCGCTGTGGATCGCACGCATCAACGCCGCGGCGCGCCTCTACGGCCTCACCTACAGCCGCATCATCGACGGCCTGAACAAGGCCGGCGTGGAAGTCGACCGCAAGGTGCTCGCCGACATCGCGGTGCACGATACCGCGGCGTTCGGCGCCATCGCGCAGCAGGCAAAGACCGCCCTCGGCATCAGCTGAACGGGGCGGTCTCTTGGACCTCACGGCCCTCCTCAGGCAGGCGCTCGCTGAAGTCGCCGCGTGCACCACGCTCGCGGCGCTCGATGAGACGCGCGTGCGCTGGCTCGGCAGGAAGGGCGCGCTCACCGGGCAGTTAAAGGCGCTCGGGAAACTGTCCGCGGCCGAGCGGCCCGCGGCCGGCGCGCGCATCAACGAGGCGAAGGATGAGCTGCACTCGGCGATCGAGGCGCGCCGCGTCGAGCTCTCGCACGCCGACGTGGCAGCCAAGCTCATCGCCGGGCGTATCGACGTGACGCTCCCTGGAAGGGGCGAGGAGGCCGGCGGGCTGCACCCGGTGACGCGGGCGCGGTTGCGCATCGAGACCTTGTTCCGCCGGGCCGGGTTTGACGTCGCGGCGGGCCCTGAGATCGAGGACGACTTCCACAACTTCGGCGCGCTCAACATCCCGGAGGACCATCCGGCGCGTGCGCTGCACGACACGTTCTATTTTCCCGATGGGCGCCTGTTGCGCACTCACACCTCCCCGGTGCAGATCCGCGCGCTCAAAGAGCGCGGCGCGCCGCTCGCGATCATCGCGCCGGGCCGCGTGTATCGCTGCGACTCGGACCTGACGCACTCGCCGATGTTCCATCAGCTCGAGGGCCTGGTGGTCGATGAGAACATCAGCTTCGCCAACATGAAGGCGGTGCTGCACGGGTTCATGCAGGCGTTCTTCGAGCGCGATCTCGCGCTGCGGCTGCGCCCCTCGTACTTCCCGTTCACCGAGCCCTCGGCGGAGGTGGACATGTCGTGCGTGTTCTGCGAGGGCCAGGGGTGCCGCGTGTGCAAGCACACCGGGTGGCTCGAGATCGCCGGCTGCGGCATGGTGCATCCGAACGTGCTCAAGGCGAGCGGCGTGGATGCGGAGCGCTACACCGGCTATGCCTTCGGCGCCGGGATCGATCGGCTCGCGATGCTGCGCTACGGGGTAAACGACCTGCGACTGTTCTTCGAGAACGATGTGCGGTTCCTCAGGCAGTTTCGGGCCTTCAGCTCATGAAGGTGCCGTACAGCTGGCTCGCCGAATGGGTGAAGGTGGCCTGGGAGGCGCCCGAGCTCGGCGCGCGCCTCACCATGGCGGGCTTTGAGCTCGAAGCGCTCGGCCCCGCCGCGCCGCCTTTCTCGGGCGTGGTGGTGGCGGAGATCCTGAGCTGTGAACCCCATCCGCAGGCCGACAAGCTGCGGCTGTGCCGGGTCGCGGACGGGAGCGGGGAGCCGCTGCAGATCGTGTGCGGGGCGAGCAATGCCCGCGCGGGCCTGAAGAGCGCGCTCGCCCGCGTGGGCGCGCAGTTGCCCGCAGACCTCACCATCAAGGCGGCGAAGCTGCGCGGGGTGGAGTCGCACGGCATGCTCGCGTCCGGCCGGGAACTCGGCCTTTCCGAGGACTCGGAGGGGATTCTCGAGCTGCCTGCGGACGCTCCGGTGGGGGAGGGACTGCGCGAGTACCTGGCGCTCGATGAGGTGGTGCTCGACGTCAACGTGACGCCGAACCGTGGCGATGCGATGTCGATCCTCGGCATGGCGCGCGAGGTGGCGGCGCTCACCGGCACGCGGCTTACCGGGCCGGCGATCAAGCCCGCCCCGGGGGCGCGCGCGGATCGCTTCCCGGTGCAGCTCGAGGCTCCCGCCGGCTGCCCGCGCTTTGCCGGCTGCGTGATCCGTGGAGTCCACAATCGCGCGGCGACACCCGGGTGGCTGCGCGAGCGGCTGCGCCGCGTGGGCTTGCGCTCGATCAGCCCGGTGGTGGACGTCACCAACTACGTGATGCTCGAGCTCGGTCAGCCGATGCATGCGTACGACCTCGCGAAGCTGAAAGACGGCATCCGCGTGCGCCTTGCGCTCCGCGGGGAATCCTTGACGCTGCTCGACGGCAAGACCGTGACCGTGGGAACCGATGTGCTTCTCATCACCGACGGGGCGGGCGCGGTGGGGCTCGCGGGCATCATGGGAGGGCAACGCACCGCGGTGAGCGCCGACACCCGGGATGTGTTTCTCGAGAGCGCGTACTTCGCACCTGGGACGCTGCTCGGGCGCGCCCGCCGCTTAGGCCTCCTCACCGATGCGAGCCAGCGCTTCGAGCGCGGCGTGGATCCGACCGGGCAGGCCCGCGCGATCGAGCGCGCGATCGCACTGCTCGCCCCCATCACGGGCGGCACGGCCGGGAGGATCGACGTCACCGAGGACGCAGGGCATCTGCCGAAGCGCGCGCCGGTGCGGCTGCGCGCCCGGCAGCTCGCGCGGCTGCTCGGGGTCGAAGTGCCGGCCGAGCGGGTGGCTGGCGTGCTCGCAAGCCTCGAAATGAAGGTCGCGCCCACGGCGGACGGGTGGGCTGTGACCCCTCCCGCGCACCGTTTCGACATCTCGATCGAGCCGGACCTGATCGAGGAAGTGGGCCGCCTGGTGGGCTTCGAGACGATTCCGGAAACCGATGCCGAGGGACCCCGGCGCTTTCGCAAACTCCCGGAAGAAGACCCCGCGGAACGTTCGATTCTCGAATCCCTCGCCGCCCGCGGCTACCAGGAGGCGATCACCTACGCCTTCGTGGATCCGGCGCTGCAGGAGCGGCTGTTCCCGGGCCGGCCCGCACTGGCACTCGCCAATCCGATTGCGAGTGACCAGTCGGTGATGCGCGTGTCGCTGTGGCCGGGGCTCATGCGCGCGGCGCTCGAGAACCAGCGCCGCCAGCAGGACCGCATTCGTCTCTTCGAGCATGGCAACCGCTTCGAGGTGTCGGGGGACGTGACGCGCGAGATCGACACGCTCGCGGCGATTGCCTGCGGCGCGCGGCTGCCGGAGCAGTGGGGCGTGGGCAGGGAGCAGCGCGCGGCGGCGGACTTCTACGACGTTAAAGGCGATCTCGAGGCGCTGCTCACCGCGACCGGGGCCGCCGATACCTTCACCTTCGAGGCGGCAGAGCAACCGGCGCTGCACCCGGGGCGCACCGCACGCGTGCTGCGTCGCGGTGAGCCGGTCGGCTGGCTCGGGGAGCTGCACCCCGCCCAGGTGAAGGCGCTCGAGTTTACATATGCGCCCGTGCTCTTCGAGCTGGACGTTTCCGGGCTGGATGTCAAGAGGGCGCGGTACCAGGACATCTCGCGCTTGCCGCAGGTGCGCCGCGACCTCGCCGTAGTGGTCGATGAGTCGGTGACTTTAAGTAGCCTGGCCGAGCGTGTAACCTTGGTGACATCAAACCTCCTGCGTAGTCTCCGCGTTTTCGACGTGTATCGTGGTCCCGGCCTCGAATCAGGTCGAAAAAGTGTCGCTTTTGGCTTGATTTTTCAAGACATTTCTCGCACTCTTACCGATGACGACGTGGAGCGGCTCATGGCCTCCGTAGTTGCGGACTTGCGCGAGAGCTTGAACGCACGAATCAGAGAATAAAGAAATGGCCCTGACCAAAGCGGAGATGGCCGAAGCGCTGTTCAACCAGCTCGGGCTCAACAAACGCGAGGCGCGCGAGCTCGTGGATCTGTTCTTCGAGGAGGTCCGTGCTGCACTGTCGGGGGGGGAGCAGGTGAAGCTTTCCGGCTTCGGCAACTTTGATCTGCGCGACAAGAACCAGCGCCCGGGGCGCAACCCGAAGACCGGGGAGGAGATTCCGATCAGCGCACGGCGCGTGGTGACGTTCCGCCCAGGGCAGAAACTGAAGGCACGGGTCGAAGCCTATGTTGGAGCCAAAGAATAACGCGCAGCTTCCGGCGATTCCCGGCAAGCGCTACTTCACCATCGGAGAGGTGAGCGAGCTGTGCGGGGTGAAGCCGCACGTGCTGCGCTACTGGGAGCAGGAATTTCCGCAGTTGAAGCCGGTCAAGCGGCGCGGCAATCGCCGCTACTACCAGCGCCAGGACGTGATCGTCATCCGCCAGATCAGAAGCCTGCTGTACGACCAGGGCTTCACCATCGGCGGTGCGCGCAACAAGCTCACCGGCGAGGAAGCGCGCACCGACGTCACCCAGAGCCAGCAGATCGTGAAGCAGGTGCGGGTCGAGCTCGAAGACCTGATGAAAATCCTGCGGCGCTGAAGGCGCAGGAGCGCGCCCTTGAGCGCGCGGTGCGCGTGCCGCCGCGGCGAAACGGCGTATCATTGGCTCCCGCGCGGAACGTCCCCGCCCGCGCGAGTCTCGCAACAAGAACGATCGCAATCGGAGCGTGGCGCAGTCTGGTAGCGCACTTGCATGGGGTGCAAGGGGTCCCGAGTTCAAATCTCGGCGCTCCGACCAGCCTTTCAGAGCATCTCAAAAACCCCCGGTGGTCCCATGAGTGGTCCCATTCCCCGGAGAGCAGGCGGCGGAACGCGAGCGCCGACGCGCAGGTGGCGTGAAAGTCCGGTAACCGGCCGATTTTGTCTGGCGCCTGCGCGCGGCTAACGTGTGCGAATGAGCAAGCCTGTGGTCACTGCTACCCCCGAAGTCATGGGCGGAACGCCCGTGTTCCCGGGTACCCGCGTTCCTGTGCAGACGCTGCTGGACTACCTGGAGGCCGGGGATTCGGTCGACGATTTCCTGGCCGGGTTTCCCACGGTCACCAGAGAGCACGTCGTGGCATTCCTCGAGCGCGGCGCGATGCCGCGGAGACGGGCCGAATGAAGACGATCAAAATCGAATTGCAACTGCCTGAGGCGACCGCCGGTGGCTCTGTGAGGCATCCTTGCCAGCCTTGGTCAGAACATGGTCAAATCGTGGTTCTTGTCCGCGCCGGCGGTCTATACTGAGTGCACTGGACGGATCGCATGCCTGCATCGCGAACTCTTTTCGCTACGGTTCCTGACAAGGACTGCCTCGGGTTCTGGGCGGACCAGACGCTCAATGCTCGAGAGGTGGTCGATTTCCTTGACCTCAACAAGCGCGACGTGGCCAAGCTTTCGGGCGTCGCGCCGGCATCTGTGCGATTCGACCAAAAGATACCGAAGGAAGTACTCGATCGCCTCCAGGAGATCGCGAATATCTGCGGCCTGGTTGCGCAGTTCTTCGCCGGTGACGTCGTCAAGACAGCGCTCTGGTTCAAGACCGTCAACCCGCTGCTCGGAAACATTACCCCGCGGGACATGATCCGCTATGGGCGGTACGAGAAGCTCCGTCGCTTCGTAATGGAGGCGCTGGAAGAAAACGCCGCTAGGCAGCGCACCAGGGGCAGGGGACATGCGGCGGAATCGTCGGCCGCGGCCTCCTGA
>JBOIAH010000370.1:0-1646 GCA_050739055.1 Steroidobacteraceae bacterium
GTCATGCACCCGATCCACGCCTATGGCACCGAATCGCAGCGGCAGAAATACCTGCCCCGGCTGGCGACGGGCGAGCTGATCGGCTGCTTCGGCCTGACCGAGCCGCACGGCGGCTCGGACCCCGCCAACATGAAGACGCATGCCCGGCGGCGCGGGGGCGACTGGGTGGTCAACGGCTCGAAGATGTGGATCACCAACGGTGCGATCGCCGACCTGGCGGTGGTGTGGGCCATGACGCCGCAGGGTATCTGCGGCTTTCTCATCGAAAAAGGCACACCCGGCTTCTCCGCGCCCGAGATACAGCACAAGTTTTCCCTGCGTGCCTCGGTGACCGCCGCGCTGTTCTTCGACAACGTGATCGTGCCCGAGGAGCGGGTGCTGCCCGGGGTAACGGGGCTGAAGGGGCCGCTGTCCTGTCTCACGCAGGCGCGCTATGGAATCGCCTGGGGAGTGATCGGCGCCGCGCAGGCGTGCCTCAGGCAGCTCCTGGACTACACCTCGACCCGCAGCCTCTTCGGCCGGCCGCTCGCGCAGAACCAGACGATCCAGGTGCGGCTCGCCGACATGGCCCGGCGCATCACCACCGCGCAGCTGCTGGCGCTGCAGCTCGGGCGGCTGAAAGACGCCGGCACGATGCAGCCGGCGCACGTGTCGCTCGCCAAGTGGAACAACTGCCGCATGGCGCTCGACGTCGCACGCGACTGCCGCGACATGCTGGGAGGCGCGGGCATCAGCGCCGAGTACGCGCCGATCCGCCACATGCTCAACCTCGAAAGCGTCATCACCTCCGAGGGCACCGAGACCATCCATCAGCTCACCATCGGGCGCGAGCTGACCGGACACAACGCGTTCTGAAGCGCTATCCGGTCTTCAGCATCATCGCACCGGGGTGCAGCAGGTAGGCGAGGATCGCGATGATGATCAGGTAGGCGAGCAGGATGAACGTCCAGCCCATGTTGTGGCGGATGACATCGCCCTCCTTGCGCACGAACTTGCTGGTCGAGACGCCGACGCTCGCGGTCTGCGGCGCAATCGGTTTGCCGATCTCCGCGCCGACGGAATTGAGCGACGGCAGCAGCAGCGGCGGCAGGCCGAGCTGCGCCCCCACCAGCGCCTGGAACTTGCCGAACATGGCGTTCGTCGAGGTGTTCGAGCCCGAGAGGGCCACGCCGATGAAGCCGAGTATCGGCGCGACGATGATGAAGGCGGTGCCCATGCTCGAGAAGCCCTTGGCAAGCGATGCCGCCATGCCGGAGTAGTTGAAGACGTACGCCAGCCCGAAGATGAACACCCCCACCAGGCACGCACCCCACATCTGGTGGAAGCTGCGGCGGAATATCTCGCCGATCTGCGCGCCCTTGAGCTTGCCCATCGCCAGCAGCAACACCAGGACGATGATGAACGAGGCGAGGATGGCGCTGCCGCCGACGAACGGGGCGAAGTTGAACACCGCGCTCACGTTGCCTTTGGCGGGGCAGGCGGTCGCGAGCGCCGAGCAAGCCACGGCCTGGATCTTGAACCAGCTGATCTTCGGCAGCGGCGACCACGGGCCGGTCCAGGCCGCTACCACGATCAGCAGCACCGCGAACGGCAGCCAGGCCTGCGCGACTTCGGCGCTCTTCAGCCCGTGGCTGTGCGTCCCGCGG
>JBOIAH010000371.1:0-3177 GCA_050739055.1 Steroidobacteraceae bacterium
GCGGCGAGCCGTCGCTCGAAGACACGGTCGAGGGCGGAGCTGCTCATGCCTTGCGCGCCGCTACCAGCGGCGGCGGCCCCGCAGCACCTCGTACAGCATCTGCAAGTCACCGCGCAGGCTGTAGAGCGGATGGGCGAACGTGGCCGGCGAGTTCCGTTCGAAGCACAAGTGTCCCACCCAGGCAAACCCGTAGCCGGCCAGCGGAACCGCCCACAGCAGCGCCCAGCGCCGCAGGGCCAGCGCCAGCACGGCGAGCAGCAGGGCGAGCAGCGTCCCGGTCACGTGCAGCCGCCGCGAGGTGCGGTTGGTGTGCTGCCCGAGATAGAACGGGTAGAACTCGCGAAAGCTCGCGTACCAGGGCGCAGTCCCCGTTGGTTTATCGGATGTCGTACCGCTCACGTCGTGTGCCGGACTAAGGAGTTGTTGTCTGCACGTCGCTTGAGGCATCTTGCCGCCTGCACAGGCCTCAGCGCAAATAAGGAGTCGCGCACATGATCGGCATCATCGGCGGAACCGGTCTGTACGCCATGCACGGCTTGCACGGCCTGCGTGCGCACCAGGTGTCGACCCCGAGCGCACACCCGGTGTGCGCGCAGACCGCCGCGCTGATCGCGCGCGTGGCCCGCTCGCTCGGACTCGCGCTGCACGAGGACCGCACCTACGCGTGCGTGGAAGGGCCGCGTCTCGGAACGCGCGCCGAGAGCCTGTTCCTGCGCAGCGCCGGCGCCGATGTAGTGGGCATGACCAACGTGCCGGAGGCGTTTCTCGCGCTCGAGGCGCAGCTCGGCCACTGCACCATCGCGCTCGCCACCGATTACGACGCCACGATCGCGATGTTTCGCTTCGGGCGCGCTAACGCGCGGGCGTCATCGCGAACAGCTCACCCTGCCAGGGCTTGCCGGCGCGGTACGCGGCGAGCCTCTCCTGCATCGCGCGGATATCCCATGTGAGATCGCGCGCCTTGCCGATGGCGATCTGCTGCTGCGCGATCGCGGCCCGCAAGTCGCCGTTGGCCGCAAAGGCCGCGCCGAGCGCTTCAAACATCTGCGGATCGGACTGGATCTCCCCCGCGGCAAGCCGGGCGGCTACCTGCTGTGCGGTCGCCGGATCGCGCACACCCGCAAGGGGCGACGCGGCAAGCAGTGCGACCACGTGTTTTCTGACGTAGTAGTCATCCGAGCCGGAGGCGCGCTCGAGCAGCGAGCGGGCCCGGGCGACCTGTGCGACCGACGGACCCCCGCGCAGGAGCTCCCTCGCGAGCGCCAGCTGCGCGGAAGCCTCGCCACCGTCCGCGGCGTGCTTCAGCCAGGCCGCGCCGCTCACCTGCGGGTGACAGCCCGACACCGCCCCCAGCTGCGTGGCGAACCAGTACTGGGCCCTCGGGTAGCCGTCCCGGGCCGCCCAGATCAACAGCTGCCAGCCGCGGGCCGGTGCCACCCCGAACGAAGGATCGACCGTCGCGGTGAGCCCTACCAGGTACTCGGCGGCGGGGTCGCCGGCGTCCGCCGCGTGGCGGGCATCCCGGTAGGCACCCGAGCTCCACAGCGGCTCGGCGGCACCGATGACGAAGAGGAGCCGCGCCTGCGTCCGGCTCGCCACCGGGGTGCCGCCGCGCGTGGCCGGTGTGAACCGCGTGTTCAGCCACGCCTCGATGGCCGCGGCCGCGAACGCCGCCTGCGGCTCGCTCAGCAGAATCTCGGGGTCGCGTGCCAGCCCGTCCACGCCGATGGTCAGCTCGCCGATCACTATCCCGTTGCGGCGCTGGCTGCGGTCCAGGCGCGGATACTCCGGCTCCACCGCCTGCAGCACCGCCGCGGGCACCTCATCGCGGCACGTGAGCTCCGGGTCGATGATTCCCTGCGAGTGCAGCGCTTCGCGGCCGTAGCGCGCCACGATCCCGGCGGCGGTACGCCGCTCGTCATCGGTCAGTCTTGCCTGCAAAGCGTCGAGCTGGCTGCCGACCAGACGCTCGCAGCCATTGGCCACGGCCGCCTGCAGCCAGCCGGCTCCCGTCCCGACATCCTTCGGTCCTCCCTGACCGTGCAGCGCCATGGCCCCGAGGTTGAACTGCGAGGAGCAATCGCCGAGCTCGGCCGTCGCCGCGAACTGCGTGCGTGCCACGTCATAGTGGCCGGCCTGGTATTCCCTGAGAGCCGCGTTGAAGTCGGCACGGGCCGTGGCGGTGCCCAGCAGTGCCAGCGCCGCGAGCGTGGTGAGGGCTGTCCTGACGTTCACTGTTGTCCCCCTCGGGCCGGAGGCATGGCGCTCGCCCGGCCCTTAGCGCTCGACGATGGCGGTGACTCCCATGCCACCTGCGGTGCACACTGACATCAGTCCGCGCCGCGCCCGGGCATCGCCGGCGAGGATCTTGGCGAGCGTGCCGAGAATGCGCGTGCCGGTCGCGGCAAACGGGTGACCGAGGGCGATGCTGCCGCCCTTCACGTTGAGCTTGCTGCGATCGATGCTGCCGAGCGGCGCGGGCAATCCCAGCACGTCGCGGCAGTACTCCGGCGTTTCCCACGCCTTGAGGGTGCACAGCACCTGCGCGGCGAACGCCTCGTGGATCTCGTAGTAATCGAAGTCCTGCAGGCCAATGCCGGCATCGCGCAGCATGGCCGGTACCGCGTACGCGGGCGCCATCAGCAGGCCCTCCCTGCCGCTCGCGAAGTCGACCGCCCACACCTTGCCATAGGCGAGGTGAGCCAGCACCGGCAGCTTGCGCTTCGCCGCCCACTCCGGACTCGCCAGCAGCACCGCGCTCGCACCGTCGGTAAGCGGGGTGCTGTTGCCCGCGGTGAGGGTGCCGTCGGCGGCGAAGCTGGGGCGCAACTTCGCGAGCTTCTCGACGCTGGTGTCGGCACGGACGTTGTTGTCGGTCGCAAGTCCGAGGTACGGGACCACCAGATCGTCGTAGAACCCGGCGCGCCACGCAGCAGCTGCCTTCACGTGGCTGTCGTAGGCGAGCTGATCCTGGTCGGCGCGCGCGATCTGCCAGCGCTTCGCCATGAGCTCGGTGCTCTGGCCCATCGACAGCCCGGTGCGCGGCTCGACCACGGCCGGCATCACCGGCTTGAAGTGCCTCAAGCGCAGTCCGAACCAAGGCGACAGGCGGGCCCAGGGACCGCGCCCCCGGTAGCTCGCGAGCAGCAGCTGCTGATAGGAGCGCGGGTACACGAT
>JBOIAH010000372.1:0-3323 GCA_050739055.1 Steroidobacteraceae bacterium
GTTCTCCGCACCCGATGACCCGTGTAGTCATCGAACGCGGATCGTGCTGGCCGAGAAAGGCATCAGCATCGATATCGTGAGCGTCGAGGCGGGGCGCTTCCCCGAGGACCTGCTCGACCTCAACCCCTACCACAGCGTGCCCACGCTGGTGGACCGCGACCTGGTGCTGTATGACTCGCGGGTCATCATCGAGTACCTCGACGAGCGCTTCCCGCACCCGCCGCTCATGCCGGTCGATCCGCTCAGCCGCGCGCAATTCCGCCTCGCCCTTTACCGCATCGAGCGCGACTGGTACAGCCTCGCCCGGCAGATCGACCTGGAGCCGGACAAGAAACAGACGGTGAAACTGCGCAAGATCCTGCGCGACACGATCCTGCAGAGCACCGAGCTGTTCAAGATCAAGCCCTACTTCCTGTCCGATGAGTTCTCGCTGGTGGACGCGACCATCGCCCCGGTGCTGTGGCGCCTGCCGCACTACGAGATCGACCTGCCTCCACAGGCCCAGCCGATCGAGAAGTACGCGCAGCTGGTGTTCGCGCGGCCGGCGTTTCGCGAAGGCCTGTCGGACAGGGAGCAGGAGATGCGGCTGCGGTAGGCCATGACCCGCGTGTTACCCAAGCGCCCGTACCTGCTGCGCGCCATGCATCAATGGATCACCGAGTGTGGCCATACCCCGCACGTGATCGTCGATAGCGCGCGCGAGGGCGCCGAAGTGCCGCGCGCCTACGTCAAGGACGGCAAGATCGTGCTGAACCTGACCGAGGGCGCCACCCAGTGCCTGCGGCTCGGCAACGACGACGTGGAGTTCGACGCGCGCTTCGCCGGCGTGGTGCACCACGTGAGGTTTCCGGTCAGCTCGGTGCTGGGCATCTACGCGCGCGAGACCGGCGAGGGCATGGTGTTCTCCGAGCAGGACCTCGGACCTGAGCCGCCCACGCGGCCGACGCCGGCGGAAGAGGGCGCCCCGCGCCGGCCGCAGCTGAAGGTCGTCAAGTAGCGGCGCACCGTAGTACGCGGGACTCGAGGCCACCTCATTCCCCTACCTGCAGGTGGAACTCCGCGGCGACGCTGGCGAGGCGCTTGTCGAGCGTCCAGAAGGGAATCCTGGCCAGTGTCGCGGCGGCCAGCAGGTGCACGTCGATCCAGCCGAGACCCCTGCCGGCCAGGCGGCGGGCGTCGATGAAGGCCAGCACTTCTCCGTGAGGAACGACCGGTACGTGCGGCAGCGCGGCGAGCGAAGTCAACACCTCGCCGCGCCGGGCGAGATTCCCACAGGCCAACTCTCCGATCACAAATGCATGCGTCCAGACCCGTGCCTGCTCCAGCAGCCCGACCAGCGTGGCGTTGCGCCGGCGCAGATGATCTATCCAGACCGACGTGTCGATGAGCACTCAACGCCGCCCGCCGACGCCGCTGCGCCTTCGCGCGATCGACTTGAGCGTCCGCTCAGTGCCGCCGAGCGCCGCGAGGCGCCGCGAGTGCTCACGAGCGATGAGGGCCCGCAGACCCGCATGTACCACGGAGGTCTTCTCCTTGAGACCGCTCAGCTCGCGCGCCCTCGCGAGCAGCTCGTCGTCGAGGATCAGGGTAGTTCTCATATGCATGAGTATGGCTGATATATACATATCAGTCAATGCCCTGGCGGCGCTTGGATCGGCGCGTCCGCGCGAACCTCGTAGAGCCCGCGCGTTAGCGCGTAGGAAAGAGTCGGCCTGTAAGCCGGGTTCTGTCGAGGGCAATCATTCCTCTGGGATCCACGTCGCCGTGGACCTCTAGCGGCCTACCCGGAAGCGCGCGCGGATCGGCGCTGCGTGCGCCCGCTTGCGCGGGGCACGCGGCTTCCCTATTTGGCCTTGCTCCAGGTGGGGTTTGCCGTGCCGTCGCGTGTTGCCACCGACGCGGTGCGCTCTTACCGCACCGTTTCACCCTTGCCGGTCCCGCGAGGGACTTGGGCGGTCTACTCTCTGTTGCACTTTCCGTGGGCTCGCGCCCCCCAGGCGTTACCTGGCACCTGATCCGCCGGAGCCCGGACTTTCCTCCCCCCCGATCGATATCGAGGCAGCGATTGCCCGGCCGACTCTGACCGAGCACGATAGGGCGGCGGGGACGGAAGTCAACTGTTCCCCGGCGGGTCGCGGCTGCGCCCGCGCGGCGGGTTGCCCGGAGGGCGATCACGCGTTCTCCACGAATTCAAGCAGCGGCCGATAGTCACCGGCATCCGCCGCTCGTAGCGCGGCGATGTAGCGCGAGCGAAGCTCATTCGCAGCCATCAGGGATCCGCGGCCCCATTCAAACCGCTGGCCCGCGAGCTCTGTCAGGAGCAAATCAGCCATAAGGCGGGCATGGCGGCCATTGCCATTGGGAAACACGTGGACGGCAACAAGCCGGTGATGGTAACGAGCAGCGATCTCAACCGGTGGATAGGCTCGATGCTCAATTTGAGCGCGAACATCGCCAAGCATCTGGCGCAGTCGCACGGCAATCTCCACCCAGGACACGCCAATGCCCTTGTCTGTGCGGCGCGGCTGTCCGGCCCACCTCCAGGTCTGATTGAACATGCGGCCGTGTACGACATGAATGAAGCGTTCGTCCAGGGGGTCGCCGCGGCGGCGCGCGAACAACCAGTGGGCCGCCTCGAGGATATTCGCCTCCTCGTACTCGTTGAGCTCACGCTGCAACGTGAGATGCGCGGGGATGAGCCCTGCGGCCTCGTTCGGGTCGATCGGCGTAGCACCGGGCGGGTACTCAAGCCTCATTGCCACAGCCGCGAGCGCTTGCCTTCCAGGAGTTTTGCCCGCAGGTCCGCGACCTCACGCTCCAAGTGCTCCTTACTCGTCAGCTGATCTTCCAATGCCATCGAATGGCTCACCCGCGATACCTGATCGCGCGCGATGCGGTCGGCTCGTTCCTCGACCACTTGCTGAAGCGGGCGTTTGGGTACCAGCGCGTAGCTGAGCTCGCAGTCGAGCGCGGCGGCGTATCGCTGCAGAGTCGCTAACGTGATGTCGCCTTTGCCTTCGGTGCGCTCGGCATCCACGACGGCTGCCTGGGTGACGCCTACGGACTTGGCAAGTTGACGCGTGGTCATACCCAGCGCCTGGCGGATCGCGCGCAGCCAGCCGCCGCTCGGCCGCGAGCGTGGTAAGGCGTGCCACGGACCGAGCGTTTTATCGAGCTGCTGCAATGGCAGGGAGCGGAACATAGCATCTCCGAGTAGCTATACCCGTTCTTGTTAACTGTATTTGTATAGTTATAGCCTGTCAAATATGATACAACCTCTGAGTTAAAGCTTGTCAAATGTCCGTAGCTTTTGCGCGTACCCG
>JBOIAH010000373.1:0-1262 GCA_050739055.1 Steroidobacteraceae bacterium
GTCGTCAGCCTGCTGATCCTGGTACTGGGGGCGCGCGCCATCTTCTCGCTGCCCGTCAGCCAGTTTCCGCAGACGGAAAATGCGGTGGTCACGGTCGCCACCACCTACTACGGGGCGGACGCCAACACGGTCGCCGGTTTCATCACTCAGCCGCTCGAGTCGGCAATCGCCCAGGCGCAGGGCATTGACTACCTGTCCTCCTCGAGCAGCACCGGCGTGTCGGTCATCACCGCGACCCTGCGCCTGAACTACGACGCGAACCGCGCCATAACCGAGATCAACACCCAGGTCAATTCGGTCCGCAACCAGCTGCCGCCGCAGGCGCAGCAGCCGGTGATCACCGTGCAGGTGGGGCAGACGATCGATGCCATGTACCTCGGCTACTTCAGCGACACGATTCCCCCGAACAGCACCACCGACTACCTGCTGCGGGTCGTGAAGCCCAAGCTCGACTCCATCGAGGGGGTGCAGACCGCGGAAATCCTCGGCAGCCGGATCTTCGCGCTGCGCGCCTGGCTGGATCCTGCGCGCATGGCGGCCCACGGCGTCTCGGCCGACGACGTGTACGCGGCCCTTGCCGCCAACAACTACCTCTCGGCGGTCGGGACGACCAAGGGGCAGATGGTGAGCGTCGACCTCGCCTCGAACACCGACGTGCACTCGCTCGATGAGTTCCGCCAGCTGGTGATCAGGCGCCAGAACGGCGCCCTGGTGCGCCTGGAGGACGTGGGCAACGTGGTGCTGGGCGCCGAGAACTACAATTTCAACGTCGCCTTCAGTGGCCAGCGCTCGGTGTTCATCGGCATCAAGGTGGCGCCGCGCGCCAACATACTGGACGTCGCCGCCCGGGTGCGCGCGGCGCTGCCGGGGATCGCCTCCCAGCTGCCGAACGGGGTGACACAGAAGCTCGCCTACGACGCCACCAAGTTCATCACCAGCTCGATCAGCGAAGTCATCAAGACCCTCATCGAGGCGCTGATCATCGTCACGGTGGTGATCTTCCTGTTCCTTGGCAGCCCGCGCGCGGTGTTCGTGCCGGTGGTGGCCATGCCGCTGTCGCTGGTGGGTGCGTTCTTCATCATGGCGGCGCTCGGCTACTCCATCAATCTGTTGACGCTGCTGGCGCTGGTACTCGCGATCGGGCTGGTGGTCGACGACGCCATCATCGTGGTCGAGAACGTCGACCGGCACCTCAAGGAGGGCGTTTCCCCGTTCCAGGCCGCGCTGCAGGCGGCGCGCGAGCTCGGCGGCCCGATCATCGC
>JBOIAH010000374.1:0-3051 GCA_050739055.1 Steroidobacteraceae bacterium
AGCCTGAGGTCGTTGGGTACGAAGGGCGCATCCGCGAAGCGCTCGACCACCGGGTGGCGTCCGCCCTCGACGGCGAGGCACGGCTCCGCGACGAGCGTGGGCTCGGTCCACTCCAGGGTCACGGCGCGTTCGGCGAGGGCGGCCAGCGTATCGATCTCGGCGAGCGCGGCGGCGGTTTCCTGCAGCGGGCCCAGGCCATCGATCAACTGCGTCAGGATCTGCTCGTACAGCTCGCGCTCGCGGGCCAGCGCCCGCTCACGCGCGCCGAGCACCCGGTCCTCGAAGCTCTTGAGCTCGGGGGTGATGAAGCGCTCGGCGGACTTGACGGTCTGTCGCCGGACGTAGTCCTTCGGCACCCGCTCGGCGTCGCGGCGGGCGATTTCGATGAAAAATCCCTGCACGCGGTTGTAGCCGAGCTTCAGGCCGGCGAGCCCGGTGCGCTCGCGCTCGCGCCGCTCGAGCTCGAGCAGGAACTCATCGGTGTGGGTGGCGATGCGGCGCAGTTCATCGAGCTCGCGGTCGTAGCCGGGCGCGATCACCTCGCCATCGCGCAGCTGGGCTGCGGGCTGCGCGGCCAGGCCCGCGGACAGCAGCGCCAGTGCCTCGCCGTGCTCGTGGGTGTGGGCGCGCAGCCCCTGCACGAGCGGGGAGTCGATCGGGGCGAGCGCGGCGCGCAGCGCGGGCAGCACCTGCAGCGATGCCCGCAGCCCCGTCAGATCCCGCGGGCGCGCCGAGCGCAGCGCGACGCGGGCGAGCATGCGCTCGATGTCGCCCACGCCGCCCAGCAGCTCGCGCAGGCCGCGGAAAGCGCGCGCGTCGATCAGCGCGCCGAGCGCCTGGTAGCGCTCGCGCAGCGCCGGCTGGCTGGTGAGCGGGCGGTTGAGCCAGCGGCGCAGCTGCCGCGAACCCATCGCGGTGACGCACCGGTCGATGACCGCGAGCAGCGTCGCGTCCTCGTTGCCCGCGAGATTCACGTCCAGCTCGAGATTGCGGCGGCTGGCCACATCCAGCACCAGCGCCTCGCCGCGCTCCTCGACGTGCAGCGCGCGGATGTGCGGCAGCGCCGACTTCTGCGTGTCGCGCACGTACTGCAGCAGGGCGCCTGCGGCGCGGATGGCGAGCGGCAGCTCATCGACCCCGAAGCCCCTGAGGTTCAGGGTGCCGAGCTGGTCGGTCAGCAGGCGCGAGGCGCTGGCCAGCTCGAAGTGCCAGGGCGGGCGGGCGCGCACCGCCGTGCTGGCGCGCGTGGGGTCGTGGGCGTCGCCCTCGGCGAGCAGCAGCTCGGCGGGCTTCAGGCGCTCGAGCTCGGCGGCGAGCCCCGCGCCTCCGGCGCCCTCGAGCACGGTGAAGCGCCCGGCGGCGAGATCCAGCCACGCGAGGCCGAAGTGCCCGCCGTCGCGCGCCAGCGCCGCGACCAGGGTGTCGTGCCGCTCATCGAGGAGCGCGGAGTCCGTCACCGTGCCGGGCGTGACGATGCGCACCACCTCGCGCTCGAGCGGCCCCTTCGAGGCCGCAGGATCGCCGCGCTGCTCGCAGATGGCGACGCTCTCGCCCTTGCGTACCAGCCGCGCGAGGTAGCTGTCCACGGCGTGAAACGGCACGCCGGCCATGGGGATGGGCTCTCCGGCCGACTGCCCGCGCGTGGTGAGCGTGATGTCCAGCAGCGCCGCGGCCCGGCGGGCGTCCTCGTAGAACAGCTCGTAGAAGTCGCCCATGCGATAGAACAGCAGGATGTCCGGGTGCTGGCTCTTGATGCGCAGGTACTGCTGCATCATGGGGGTGTGTGCGGAAATGCCTATTTTTCCAGTGTTCACGAGAGCTTCATCTTGCGCAGTAGCGCCTTGTAGCGCGGGCCCCGGTCGCGGCTCGGGCAAACCTATTGACGGGTTCCGCCGGCCTCGACGTGCACGTCAGCTTAGCTGAATTTCTGTGTCTGCTCCCGCAGCCGCCGAAGAACAGATGCGCTGCTTTCTTGACGCGCTCGGTTCGCGCGTAATAACATTGTTTATACAATGAAGGCATTACCGGTCACTGTCCGCCGCATCGGGAATTCTCTTGGTGTTCTCATTCCGAAGCCCGTTTTGGCTCAGGTCGGCCTGTCCGAGCAGGCCGAAATGACCGTCGAGCGCGGAGCGATCGTCCTACGCAAACCCCGCAAGGCGACCCGCGCCGGGTGGGCCGAGGCCGCGCAGTCCGTCGCAAGGCGCGGTGAGGACGAGCTCCTGCTGGGTGAGTTCGCCAATGCCGCGGATGCTGGACTCGACTGGTGAAGCGCGGCGACATTTGGCTGGTTGCGCTTGACCCCACAATCGGAAGTGAAATCAAGAAATCCCGGCCTTGCGTTATCGTCTCGCCGCCGGAACTCAATCAGCATTTGCGCACGGTGAGCGTCGCGCCGATGACAAGCAAGGGCTTCGCAGCGGCGTTTCGAATCCCTGTCAGGCACGCGGGAACAAAGGGGTTGGTCGTTCTCGATCAAATCAGAACAGTGGACAAAGTTCGCTTAGTCAAGCGGCTTGGCGCGGTCACCGCAAGCACTCTGTCGGCGGTATTGGTTACGCTGCAGGAACTGTTCGCCGCGTGACTGTCGCACGGCCCCTGGCGGCAGAGTGCAGACGCCGGTCGACGACCATGGCGGTTTGCGGGTAGCCTGCCGCACCATGATCAGCGACTCGCAGCTCTACGAGCTGGCGGCGCGCGCCGGACAGAAGCTGCGTGCCGCCGAGCGGCGCATCGTCACGGCGGAGTCCTGCACCGCCGGATGGGTCGCCAAGGCGCTCACCGATGTGCCCGGCAGCTCGCAGTGGTTCGAGTGCGGCTACGTCACTTATTCCGACGCCGCGAAGGTGCGCGACCTCGGCGTCGCGGCGCGCACGCTCGCCGACTTCGGCGCCGTCAGCGAGCAGACGGTGCGCGAGATGGCCGAAGGGGCGCTGCGCGCCTCGCGGGCGAGCGTGGCGGTCGCGGTCAGCGGCATCGCCGGCCCCGAGGGCGGTACGCCGGACAAGCCGGTCGGCACGGTGTGGTTCTGCGCCGCCGCGCGCCAGGAGC
>JBOIAH010000375.1:0-3630 GCA_050739055.1 Steroidobacteraceae bacterium
GGATTGGGCCGTATAATATTTGCCTAGGCTGTTATTGTCAAGGCTTACACTGCTCCGGCTTTATTTGCTCTGGCTTTATTTGCCCGGGCAGAGCGAAGCGGGACAGCTGCGTGCAGCTGACCCAGGCGCACTGCGCCTTGTTCAGTACGCTGCGGCCGTGACGTCCGTGTGAGTGAAGTCATCTCCCTTGAACAGCAGCGCTTCACCGGTCGCCTTGGCCAGCGCGTAGCTGAAACAGTCGCCAAAATTCAGCCCGGCGGAATGTCGGCCCTTGCCATAGCGACGCCAGGCCTCACGGGCGATCTCGGCTTGTTGCGGCGTGACCGCTTCGATGGAGAGGCTGGCTTTTGCAATGAACAGGTCCAGCTCGCGGCCGCCTGCGGCCCCGTAGCGCGATTCGATCACGAGCGCGGCTTCCACGACTGTCGCCGCGGATATCAGGCGCGTGGCATCCGCTTCCAGCGCGGCAGCCACGCGCGCCGACTCCGATTCCATGTTGAGGACGGCAATCAAGGCAGAAGTGTCGACAACCACCGTCTCTCGAACCTAGCGGGGCAGCCCGTTCTCGTCGTAGCCGACGATCTCGTCGGCGGATCGCTTGTCCTGCACGGCGAGGCGCGCGCATCGCTGACCGATCTTCAATAGCTCCTCGCTGAGGCGAGGGCCGCGCCTGCGCCGTAGCCGCGCGAGGCGTTCACGCAAAGACTGAATGACCGCGGCGGTCAAGGTTTCGCCGGTGGTCTTCGCCACTTGACGCGCCAGGCGATCCGCCTCAGGGTCTTTGATACTCAGTGCCATACGATAGTATATAAAGGAAGAATGCTGTCTATACTAGCCCCCGAGTCCGGAGGTGTAAAGAAGACACTTGGACACGGACCGTGAATTTGCATATCGGGGTGACAGGATTCGGACCTGCGACCCCCTGCTCCCAAAGCAGGTGCTCTACCAGGCTGAGCTACACCCCGAGCGACGAACGGCGGCAGTCTACCTGATGCTCCGCGCCTTCAGCCATTGCCGCCCTCGAGTTGACCCCCGAGTCGCAGGTGCGCTACGCGCGCCGCCAGCTGGTCCTGCCGCCGGGCTGGTCCTCGAGAATCACGCCGCGCGCGCCGAGCTCGTCGCGGATGCGATCCGACTGCGCCCAGTCTCTGGCGCGGCGCGCGGCGGCACGCGCTTCGATGTGCCGCTCCACCTCGGCGTCGCTGAGGGCCGCGGCGGCGTCCGGCGCCCGGCCGGCCACGGCGGCGCTTGCCGATCCCGCTTGAACCCGTGCGGTCCCGCCGGCACGCCGGGTGAGGCGGAACCACTGCTCCGCCGGCACGGTCGCCAGCCCCACGACGTTCGCCAGTGACTTAAGCCTCGCCGCCAGCGCCGCGGCGCGCTGCTGCTGCCCGGAAGTCTTCGCCAGGTTCACCTCGCTCGCCAGCGCGTGCAGTGCGGCCAGCGCCTCCGGAGTGTTGAAATCATCATCCATGCTCTCCTCAAAGCGCGCCGCGTGCTCCCCCGCCGCGCTCGCCGCCGCCGGCAGTGCCCGCAGCGCCGTGTAGATGCGCGTGAGTGCGGCGTCGGCCTGCTCCAGCTGCTCGAGGGAGTAGTTGATCGGTCCGCGGTAGTGACTCGCGAGAAAGAAGTAGCGGATCACTTCCGGATGCCGCAGCGTCTTGAGCACTTCGCGCAGCGTGAAGAAATTGCCGAGTGACTTCGACATCTTCTCCTCGTCGACATTGACGAAGCCGTTGTGCATCCACAGGTTGACAAACTCAGCGCCGCTCGCCGCGCACGACTGCGCGATCTCGTTCTCGTGATGCGGGAACTTCAGATCCACTCCGCCGCCGTGAATGTCGAAGTGCGTCCCGAGCAGCGCGCTGGACATCGCAGAGCACTCGATGTGCCAGCCGGGCCGCCCGGGCCCCCACGGGGATTCCCAGTGCGGCTCGCCCGCCTTGGCGTGCTTCCACAGCACGAAGTCGAGCGGGTCGCGCTTGGACTCGTCCACCTCGACTCGCGCCCCGGCGCGCAGGTCCGCGAGGCGCTTGCCCGAGAGCCGGCCGTAGGGGCCGAAGCGGGCCACCGAGTACAGCACGTCGCCGCTGGCGGCGAGGTACGCGTAGCCCCCCCCGATCAGCTGCTCCACCATGGCGATGATCTGCGGCAGGTACTGCGTGGCGCGCGGCTCCGCGTCCGGCGTGAGGAGCCCGAGCTGCACGCAGTCCTCGTTCATCGCCTGGATGAAGCGCGCGGTGAGCGCCTCGATCGGCTCGCCGTTCTCCCCCGCCCGCCGGATGATCTTGTCGTCGATGTCGGTGATGTTGCGCACGTAGGTGAGCCGGTAGCCCCGATGGCGCAGATAGCGGCTCACCACGTCGAACACCGTCAGCATGCGGGCGTGGCCGATGTGCACGAAGTCGTACACGGTGAGGCCGCACACGTACATGCGCAGCACCCCGGGCGTGATCGGCGCGAGCGTCTGCTTGGCGCCGGTGAGCGAGTTATGAATGCGGATCATGCGAAGCGCGCCAGCCGCTCGCGCGCCTTGCCCGGTGGCATCGCCTTCAGGAGCGGCGCGAGCTCCGGCCCGTGCGCGCGTCCGGTGAGCGCCAGGCGCAACGGCATGTACAGCGCAGCACCCCTGCGGCCGGTGGCGGCGCGCACCGCCCCCGCGATCGCCGCGAGGTCGTTACCGCTGGCGGCGGCGGCGGCCGCGGCGAAGTAACCCGCGCCGGCCTCGCGCACCACCGTCTCGGCCCCGGCCTCCAGCGGCGGCGGCCCGCCGAACACGATGTCGACCCAGGCAAGCGCATCCGCCGGCAGCACCAGGTTCGGCAGCAGCGCCGTGATGAACGCAGCCGCGGCTGGCGCCTCGAGCCCGGCGGGGAGAACGGCGCCGAGCCAGGTACGCGCCGCGTCCACCGACAGGCGGTGCACGGTATCCTTCTGCCACACCCCGAGCTGGCGCTCGTCGAAGCGCGACGGCGCGCGCCCCAGATGCGCGCTATCGAAACCGCGCGCCATGTCCGCGAGCGTCAGCAGGCCGTGCAGGGAGCTGGAGTGGCCGAGCCGGAACAGGTGGTTGGCGAGAGCGAGCGGCAGGTAGCCGCGCTCGCGGTACTCGCGCACGCTCGCCGCTCCGTGGCGCTTGGACAGCGGCGCCCCACCCTCGCCCACGATGAGAGACACGTGGCCGTAGGCCGGCGGCGGCAGGCCGAGCGCCCGCAGGATCAGCAGCTGCCGCGGGGTGTTCGTCAGATGATCCTCGCCGCGCAGCACTTGCGTCACTCCCATGCAGGCGTCGTCCACCGCGTTGGAAAAAAAGAAGGCGGCCGAGCCGTCCGCGCGCCGCACCACGAAGTCCCCGAGGTCGCCGGTCGCGAAGCGCTGCGGCCCGTGCACGAAATCCACGAATTCGACGCGCTCGCCCGCGGGCACGCGAAAGCGCAGCGTCGCGGGGAGGCCCTGCGCCTGGCGGCGCGTAGCTTCCGCGGGGGGCAGGTCGCGGCAGGTCCCCGCGTAGCGCGGCGGCTTGCCCGCGGCGAGCTGCGCACGGCGCGACAGCTCCAGCTCCAGCGGCGTGCAAAAGCACGGGTACACGGCGCCGCGCTGCTCGAGCAATCCGAGGTAGCGCGCATAGAG
>JBOIAH010000376.1:0-3434 GCA_050739055.1 Steroidobacteraceae bacterium
GCTTACGCCGCTTCGTAACTCTTGTCCGGGCCTTCGGCCCGGACCGTGCGTGGAGCCGCGCTGCGAATTCTGGATTGGATGGCTCGGTGCCGATTGATGCGATGAACCCGCACCGCCTGATGCGCTAGACAGCGGAGGCCCTCCGGGTGGCGATCTATCACTACACGCATAAACCCGTCTCGCGTCGAGAAGGCCAATCCGCCGTGGCGGGGGCTGCCTACCGCGCCGGGGAGCGGCTCTACGATCACAGCACCGGGCAGAGCTTTGATTATTCGCGCAAGCGCGGCGTTGAGCATACCGAGATCGTACTGCCCGAGGAGGCCACGCGGGCCGCGGGTCACTGGGCGAGGAACCGCCAGGGGCTGTGGAACGCGGCCGAGCGGGCCGAGAAGCGCCGCGATGCGCGCATCGCCCGTGAGCACGAAGTGGCCCTGCCGCACGAGCTGAACCGCGCGCAGCAGATCGGGCTGCTGCGCGCGTTTGCCGCCGAGATTGCCAACCGCTACCGCGTCGCGGTGGATTTCGCCTTGCATCGGCCGCACCGCCAGGGAGATCCGCGCAACTTCCACGCCCACGTCTATGCCACCACACGCGAGATCACGGCCACGGGCTTGGGGGCGAAGGCCTCGATCGAGCTGTCCGAAACGGACCGGTTCAAGCGCGGACTGTCCTCGGGGCGGGAAGAGATCAAGTTCATGCGGGCGCGCTTTGCCGAGATCCAGAACGAGCACCTGCGCTCCCATGGGATCGAGGCGCGGGTGGATCATCGCACGCTCGAGGCGCAGGGCGTCGATCGGGTACCGACGACGCACCTGGGGGTGGCGGTCTTGGGTCTGGAGCGGCGGGGGGTGCGCACCGAGGTTGTGCGCCGGATCGAGGAGCAAAGCGCCCCCGAGGCGCAGCGGCGGCTCGAGCGGGCGGCCGCGCTCGGGTGGCTCGAGCGCGAGGGCCTGCAGCTTGAGCACTCGATGGTGGAACTGTCAGCCGATCTCACCGCCGCCCGAGCGTTGCGCGCCCAGGAAACCCGGCAGATCCAGAAAGAGCAGTCGTTTGATTCCCATACCGAGGCGCAGGCGGCGGCCGAGCGCTGGGCGCAAGAGCGCCGCCACAAGCCCCCGGTCTCGTTGGAGGAGGAGCGGCGCCGGGGGCGCGAGGCGTGGTTACAGAGGCGGCGCCAGGCGAGCGTAAAAGAGCAAAACCGCGGCCCGGAGCGCGACTTGGAGCAGGAGAAAGAGCGCGAGCCAGAGCAGAACAAGCAGCACGATCGCGGCTACGGCATCGATGAGGATATGTAGGCCGCGGTCGATGTGCGGCGGGCTGCAGGCCGCCCTCGAGTCGAGGGCGGCCGAATGAGGATCCGGTGGCGGCGAGCGAGCACGAGTCAACGCAGCGGTGACGCAAGCCCCTGTTCATGGCTGACTGGGTCGATAGGGAAATGACGCGCGCGTACGAGCGCGCGACCAAGGCTGGGGAGGCACGCCTGGCGAACGAGCCTCGTGCAGCGCGCAAGGCGCGGTTCGTGATCGAGCTGACCAACGGGTGTAATTCTGACGCCAATCTCAGAGGTCGCGGAGTTGGCAGCCGGTATCCTCGGCTCGAGGACATGGATGAGTGAGTCATTTATGGCCGATCATGGGACTGTCGGCTTATCGCGCCGACGGAGTGATGCCCTGCTCGATGAGTTCACGTAAGAAACGCGTGTAGGGGATGCCGCGCTGGCGAGCGCGAACTTTCACTGCGTCCAAAAGCGGCTTGGGTAATCGCATGTTGAGTTGCGCGGTCTTTTTTTCAAATTCAAACCGCACTGGTTTCAGACCGGACAAGTCGTATTGGGTCAGATCCGCCCGGGCGACGAAACGCTCGGCCGCGGCATCGGTCTTAAAGCTGGGGATTTTCTTTTTCATAGGAAGCAATCTCCTTGGCATGCATGTAGCGCGCGCTGATGGGGCGAATCAGCCGTCGCCCCTTCTTCACGCGCACGGTGAAAACAATGAAAATCATGCGCTCGGCACCGGATTTCCCGATCGCCCAACTGCGCGCTTCGGTCTTGGAGTGCGCGGCGTCCGGGACGATCAGCAGTGGTGAATCAAACAGGGCTTCAATTTCTGCCACTGGCACGCCGTGTTTTTGGCACTTGGCCAGGTTGCCGGCATCCCAGTCGAAGCCTGCCAGCGGCTCGCTCATGCCACTATGCTACACAAATGTATATACAGCAGCAAGCCCGCCGTTAGACGAGCCGGGGTGGTACCTACCCATGCAAGGCGACGGCGCCGGGCGTTGCTGAACATGATAGGCGAGATCCTTTGGCATTCCCATTAAGAGCCCTAGATGGGAATGTTCTATAATGCGGAATGGCTAAAGCGCCGAAGAAAGTAGCTGCGCTCAGTGCGTTGCCAACACTCGAAAATGGGAAAGTCCGGCGGCGCCAACGCACCAGGAAGCCCTCAGCGCCGAGATCTCGAGCGACCCCTGGTCCTACTATCCCCCCTCCTCGCCAAACCAACGCTTCGCGCCGCCGGCGTGAATATCTGACCCCGGATGAGATCGAGAAGGTCCTGCGGACCGCAGGTCAGAGCGGTAGGCATGGGGCTCGAGACCGCACGTTAATCCTGTTGGCGTATCGGCATGGGTTGCGGGTGTCGGAGCTCGTGAGTCTGCGCTGGGACCAGGTCGACCTCAAAGCCGGTCTCCTGCACGTCGCGCGGCTGAAAAATGGTATCGCCTCCACGCACCCGATCCGCGGGCCCGAGCTACGCGCGTTGCGCGAGCTGCGCCGGCAGTATCCGGCCTCGCCGTACCTCTTCGTCACCGAGCGCGGGGGACCCCTGACGCCGGCGACGTTCAGGAAGTTATTCACGCGCGCCGGCGAGCTCGCCCGCCTCCCCTTCCCGATCCATCCGCACATGCTGCGCCACTCGACCGGCTACAAGCTCGCCAACGACGGCCACGACACGCGCGCGATCCAGCAGTACCTGGGTCACCGCAACATCACCCACACCGTGCGTTACACGGAGCTCAGTCCGGAGCGGTTCAAGGGGTTTTGGAAGGATTGAGGGGTGCCCTTGCTTTCGTAACTTTCCTGGTCAGGAAATCATCACCCTATCTCCCAATACCCGGCGCCACCTTGAGCATGTGATAGATGTGCTCCGGATCTTGTGCGATGACCTTCAGGTAGGCACGGGTCGGCTGATCGGGCTCTGAGCGCCCCTGCTCCCAATCCCGCAGCGTTCCGATCGGGATCTGATAGCGGGCAGCGAACTTCTCTTGGGTGAATCCCAAGGCACGACGCAGAGTCTTCACCCGCGGCACACGCCTGGCGGTACGTAACTCCTGCTCGGTCATCGGACGCGCATCCGGGTCCGCTGCAGCCGCGGCTTTGATCTGCGCGGGCGTCATGGGGCGCATCGGTGTCTCGGTGAAAACGGCTTCCTTCC
>JBOIAH010000377.1:0-4286 GCA_050739055.1 Steroidobacteraceae bacterium
CGTACACCGCGCACAGGGGCTCGGGGAGTCCATCGTGGCTGGAGCGGAAAGCCGTGGCGGCGCGCTCCGGCGCCCGCGCCTTCAGCAGGTGAGCGAGCGTCGCCTCATTGAGCAGCGGCAGATCACACGCGAGCACGAGCCAGGCGCTGTCCGGATAGCGCTCCTGGGCGGCGAGCAGTCCGGCGGCGGGACCCAGGTTCTCGCGGGTATCGGTGATCTGCTCGAAGCCGCGCCGCAGCAGATCATCGCGCTGGTCGGGACGCACCGAGACGAAGGCGCGCTCGACGTGCGGGCCCAGCAGCGCCATCGCGCGCTCCAGCTGCGCGCGGCCCTGGTAGGGGAGTGCGGCCTTGTCCTGGCCCATGCGGGTGCTGCGTCCGCCGGTCAGCACCAGGCCGTAGAGCGGCGCGCTCATGCCGCGCGACGCGCGCCGGCGCGCGCGAAGGGCCGCCGCCCGCCGGACTTCGCCAGCAGGCGCAGCGCCGTGATCTCGATGTCGTGGGAGAGGGCCTTGCACATGTCGTAGATGGTGAGCGCGGCAACCGCGGCGCCGGTGAGCGCTTCCATCTCTACGCCCGTGCGGTGATGCACCGAGACCCGGCAACGCACCACGATCACGGTGGCGAGCCGGTGCGCGATCTCGACCTCGCAGTTCTCCACGCCCAGCGGGTGGCAGAAGGGAATCAGCTCATGAGTGCGCTTGGCGGCCATGACGCCCGCGAGGATCGCGGTGTCGAACACCGGTCCCTTCCTGGTGCGGTGGCCGCTCGAGCGCAGCGCCCGCGCGACGCCCCGCGGCAGGCGGATGCGCGCTTCGGCGACCGCGACCCGGTGAGTCACCTCCTTGCCGCCGACATCCACCATGTTGGGGCGGTTGCGCGCATTGAGGTGCGAGAGACGGACGCGCGCCATCAGCCACCGATATAGAACATCTCGACCTTGCGCTTCTCGCCGTGCGGCTGGCTCGCGCGTAGCTCACTGTAGCGGTCGGAGCGCTTGCGCCACAGCGACGCGATGAACTCCAGCAGCTGAGCGTCGCTCGCCCCGCTGCGCAGCGCATCGCGCAGGCTCGTGCCGTGGGTGGCGAACAGGCAGGTATAGATGATGCCGTCGGAGGACAACCGAACCCGCGAGCAATCGCCGCAGAACGGCTGCGACACCGAGGAGATGAACCCAACTTCGCCCCGGCCATCCGCGAACGCGTAGCGTGCGGCGACTTCACCGCGGTAGCCCGGCTGGAGCGATACCAGCGGCCAGCGCGCCGCGATGCGCGCCACCAGCTCCTTCGACGGCACGACGGTCTCGGGGCGCCAGTCGTTGCGGTTGCCGACGTCCATGTATTCGATGAAGCGCACGATCACGCCGGTGCCGCGGAAGCGCTCCACCAGGTCTTCCACGCAGTGGTCGTTCACGCCGCGCTGCACGACGGCGTTGATCTTGAGCGGCTCGAACCCGGCGCGGCGTGCGTGCTCGATGCCGGCCAGCACCTCCTCGACGCCGCCGAATCCGCCGCTCATGCGCGTGAACACCGCCGGGTCCAGGCTGTCGAGGCTCACGGTGATGCGCTTCAGTCCCGCGGCCTTCAGCTCGCTCGCGTACTTGGCGAGCAGCACGCCGTTGGTGGTGAGCGCGACGTCCTCGACGCCCGCAATGGTCGACAGGTCGCCGATGAGATCCGTCAGATTCGCGCGCAGCAGCGGCTCACCGCCCGTCAGGCGCAGCTTGCGCACCCCCAGCTGCACGAACAGGCGCGCGACGCGCACGATCTCATCGAACGAGAGCCGTTGGTGCGAGCCGAGGAACTGGTATTTGTCGTGGTAGGTTTCGCGCGGCATGCAGTACGGGCAGCGGAAGTTGCACCGGTCCATGACCGAGATGCGCAGGTCCCGCAGCGGGCGCTGGCGCGTATCGCGGGGCGCAGACCGCCGGTTCAAGGGAACGATGACTTCCGGAGTGGGCATCGAGCCGAGTATGAGGACCTGCAGGGGCGCTGGCTATCGCCCGAATGGGGGGAAAAGGGCGGCGGGCGCGAAACGCGTCACGACCAGCGATACAGGCGGGTTACAAAGCCTTTCTTGTAGGTGTTCGGACCGGGTGGCAGCTCCACGAAGCCGTCCGTGCCCGCCAGGGCGGCCAGGTCGCCCGAGCCGTTGGTCGGAGCGGGCATTGCCCAGGAGCGGCCCCAGTCGTCCTGCTCGATGCGTACCGGGAGGAAATGTGTCAGGGGCGGGGTGACGGTCACCGCGGCTGCGAGCGCCAGCCGCTCCGGTGGCTGAGGATTCTGCCCGAGGCTCCCGAACAGCGCCGGCAGCACGTAGCGGCTGAAGCACACCAGGGTGGAGACCGGGTTGCCCGGCAGGCCGAATACCGCGGCTCCCGACGGCGCCACGCCGAACCACAGCGGCTTGCCGGGGCGCTGTGCCACCGTATGGAATATCGCGTGCACCCCCAGTGCTTCCAACACCGGCGGAACGAGATCGAACTTTCCCATCGAGACTCCCCCGGACAGCACCAGCACGTCGTGCGTCTCGAGATGGAATCTCAGCCGCTCGCGCAGCTCCCCGGCATCATCCCGCAGATGCTCGTCCGCCACGCGCTGGAAGCCGTGCTCGCGCAGGGCGCTCACGATGCCGTAGGCGTTGGAGCGCCGCACCTGATGAGCCAGCACCGGTTCGCCCGGCTCGATGAGCTCGTTGCCGGTGGAAATGACCGCCAGCATGGGCTGGCTGCTCACGCGGATGCGCGCCATGCCGGCGGAGGCCGCGACCGCGACCTCCGGGGCATGCAGCCGCGTGCCCGCCGACAACAGCAGCGCCCCCTGGCGCGTATCGCTGCCGCGCCGGTGCACGTTCTGCCAGGGCTCGACCCGCAGGGTGGAGCTAAGCGTCGCCGCGCCGCGCGCCAGCGTGAGATCCTCCACCGGGACCACGCTGTCGCAGCCCCCCGGGAGCACCGCACCGGTCATCACTTCGATGCACGCACCGGCGGCCGCAAGCGTCAGGGGCGCATCGCCCGCCGCCTGAGTCGCCTGAACACGCAGCGTGCGCCGGCCCGCGGCCACGCCGTGGCTGTCGAGCGCGATGCCATCCATCGCCACGCGGTCGAACGGCGGCTCGTCGCGCTCGGCGTAGATGTTCTCGCGCAGCACGCCACCCGCGCATTGCGCGAGGGGGAGGGACTCGATCGGCAGACACTGCAGGCGCTGCCCGATCAGCCGATCGGCCTCGGCGGGAGTGAGCACTCTAAGGCTTCTTGTCGCCGGCGGCCTTCGACTTGTAGACCTTCACCTGCTCGTTGAAGCGGTCAGCGACGGTTTGCAGCTGGTCGATGGCGGCGTTGTGCTTCTGGGTCTCGACGCGCTGCATGTCGGCCTTCTGTTCCGGCTTCAGCTTGTCGCCCCCTTTGGCTACAGCCGCCTCCACCTCCTGGTCGATGCAGCTCACGTAGTCGTTCATGGCCTTGTTGTAGGCGGCGACTGCTTTCTGTCCGGCGAGCATGTCCTGAAGGCCGGCGGTGGCGCCGTCGGGAAGCTTGTCCGGCGCTGCGGGATAGGGACAGTCGGCAAGAGCCGCTCCGGCCGAGAGCACCGCTGCGGCCGCCATCGCGAGAAGCATTTTCATGGTCTTTTATCCTGCATTGATGCCGAAGTGAACAGGACCGCTATCTTAAGAGGCGCTCGCGGCGGAACGCCACTGGGACTTAGGCCCGGTCCGGGCCTTCTCAGGCCCCGAGAAAGCAGTCGCGCGAGTGATCGTTCACGACCCCGACCGCCTGCAGGTAGGCGTAGATGATCGTCGTGCCGACGAAGCGGAAGCCGCGCGCAGCGAGATCCCGGGAGATCCGGTCGCTCAAGGCGGTGCTCGCCGGGAGCTTGCCGCGGCTGCGGTGCCTGACGACCGGCCGCCCGCCGGCGAACGACCACAGGTAACCGTCGAAGGATCCGAACTCGCGCTGCACGGCGAGGAAGGCGCGCGCGTTGCTGACCGTCGAGTCGATCTTCAGGCGATTGCGCACGATGCCGGCATCACGCCGCAGCCTGGCCCGGCGCCGCGCGTCGAAGCGCGCCACCTTGCGCACCTCGAAGTTGGCGAACGCGCGACGGTAGCCGGCGCGCTTGTGCAGGATCGTCGACCACGACAGGCCTGCCTGCGCACCCTCGAGGGTGAGCATTTCAAACAGCAGCCGATCATCGTGCACCGGCCGTCCCCACTCCTCGTCGTGATAGCGCAGGTAGTCCGCATCGCCGGTGCGTGCCCAGCGGCAGCGGCGCTTGCCCGCCCGCTCAT
>JBOIAH010000378.1:0-1129 GCA_050739055.1 Steroidobacteraceae bacterium
GCGATGCGCTCCTTCGCGAGTCCCCGCTCCTCGTCGGTGAGCGCCGCGCGCAGCAACGCGGTCAGATCCTCCACCGAGAGCGCCTTGAGCACATACACCCGCGCGCGCGACAAGAGCGCGCTCACCACCTCGAAAGAGGGGTTCTCGGTGGTCGCACCCACGAAGGTGAGCGTGCCGTCCTCGACGTACGGCAGGAACGTGTCCTGCTGCGCCTTGTTGAAGCGATGTACTTCGTCCAGGAAGAGCAGCGTCGGCCGGCCGGCTGCGGCGCGCGCGCTGTCGACCGCCGCGCGGATGTCCTTGACCCCCGCCATGACGGCCGAGAGCCCGATGAACTGCGCGTGAGCGGTGTGCGCGATCAGGCGTGCGAGGGTCGTCTTGCCGGTGCCCGGGGGCCCCCACAGGATGAGCGAATGCAGCTGCCCGGCCATGATGCTGGCGTACAGCGGCTTGCCGGGAGCGAGAATGTGTTGCTGGCCGATGAACTCGCTTAAGGTGCGCGGCCGCATGCGATCGGCGAGCGGTCGCAGGGAGTCGGCCACGCCGGCACTCATTTGCGCGGCGTTCCGATCACGTCCGCGCCGGCCGGGGGCGTGAAGCTCACCTCAGCGGGGCTTACCGGGCCGTTGCGCTCGAGCTTCTCGAACGTGACGGTCGCCGTCTGGTCGAGCTTGTCCTCGAGGATCATGCGTTTGAGTTCCCCGTGGTCGAAGCCGAACAGCGCGCGGCGAAAGTCCGCCTCCGTGCCGTGCGGCTCCACCAGCACCCAGGTCAATCCCTGGCGCTCACCGGCCGGGCTGATGGCGAAGTTCTTGCGCACGTCGACCGCGCCCGACAGCAGCATCGCCGGCGTCGCCGACAGCGCGGCATCCACCGGCTTCACGGTCACCTGCTCGAGGTCACGGTCGAAGAACCACAGGTTGCGCCCGTCGCACACCATGAGCTGACCGGCGCCGCTGGGCGCCGCCCCGGCCGGGCCGCTGCCGCTCCCGCCCGCATCGCCCGCGCTGCTCTGCGGATGAATCTCCCAGCGGAACTTTCCCGGCCGCTGCACGACGATCGTGCCGGTCGCGCGATCGATCTCGTGGCCCTGCGGGTCGGCGAGGGTCTGCAGGAAGTTCGCCCGCAG
>JBOIAH010000379.1:0-6418 GCA_050739055.1 Steroidobacteraceae bacterium
CGGTCTCGCCGCTGGCGATCTGCGGCAGCAGCAGATCGACGCGCTGGCCGACGACCTCCGCTTCCGCATAGCCGAATACGCGCTGGCCGGTCGGGTTGAAGGTACGGATGATCCCGTCCTCGTCGACCGCGAGCACCACGTCCTTGATGTGATCGAGAATGACCTGCAGGTGCCCGGAGCCCTGCTCGCGCGCCTCGTGCGCGAGCGCCCGCGCCTCGTCCGCCATCAGGCGCATGGACTCGACGATGCCGCGGCGCTCGCCGTCGAGGGTCTGGTAGTGGGCGTTGATCAGGCGCAGCAGCATGCCGACATCCGGGGTCGCGCTGCCGGTGCGCAGCTGCAGCTCCTTCAGTTGCGCGCGCAGCTGCGGATGCAGTTCGGGGTTGCCGTCCGCGGACGGGTGCGGGTCCGCCCGTACCAGCGTGGTGGTTGCGCCTGGCGTCGCCTCCTGGGATTCGGCGAGCGTCTGTAGGGTCCGGGGGTTTGACATAACGGAGACGATTGGGCCCGATCAAGATGATAACGGGCCGCCTCCGCGCCGACCCGTGAAGCCCCTCCCGGTTCTGGTGGGTCGCGGGGAAGTTATTGCGCTGCAGCAGTGGGGGCGGGTTCGGCCGGCGCAGCGCCTGCGGCCGGCTGCGCAGCCGCGCCTTCGGGCAGCCCACTGCCGACGATGACCGGGATCGCGAACGTCTGGCTCAGCGACTGTCCGCCGGAGTCCGCGAAGATCACGGCGCTCAGGGTGAACATGCCGTCCCGCCCAGGCAGGACCTTCAGGCTATGGCGGATGGGCGCTCCCGGGGCCGGCTTGTCGGTCACCGGGATGACTGCGCCGCGCACGACGGTAAGCCCATCCTCCCCCTGGACCTTGCCGGAGATCCGGTCGAGGATGGCCACCGGCACGATCACGAGGTCGACGTCGAGCGGCTGGCCGACTTGCGGCCGACCGCCCAGCTCGAATTTCACCTGCACGGTGCTCGCCGCCCCCTTGGTCACGGTTACGGCTGCCACCATGTTGGGCGACAGCGTGTCGGCGGGCGCAATCTTCACGACCGCCCGCGGCTTGATCAGCGTCTTGCCGGGTTCGTTCTTCGAGCCGCAGCCCCCCGCGCACAAGAGCGCGCCGGCGGCAAGCACGGACAGGACAGTTCGGGTGTTGATCCTCATGGCTGCGCGCGGTACCTCGCAGGCCTCAAGTGACATAAGGCTCGGGCGTCACAATACCAGCTTGCCGCGGCGGCGCACGTGCGGAATCCGCACTTCCCATGACCCGTCCTCACCCCTGCAGCAGCGGCGGGTCCTCGATCGCCGCGATCTGCTCCAGCAGGTCCTGCAGGTATCCCTCCCAGTAGCGCGGCTCGCCCAGCCAAGGAAAGGCGCGCGGGAAGGCCGGGTCGCTCCAGCGATGGGACACCCAGGCCGCATGGTGCAGCATGCGCAGCGCCCGCAGCGGCTCGATGAGGGTGAGCTCGCGCAGATCGAAATCCGCGAACTGCTTATAGCCCTCGAGCAGCTCGCTCCACTGGCGCTGCTGCTCGGCCGGCGCCCCCGCCAGCATCATCCACAGATCCTGCACGCGGGCACCCGTCGCGCAGTCATCGAGATCGACGAACGCCGGCCCGCGCTCGTTCCACAGGAGATTCCCGAGATGGCAGTCGCCGTGGATGCGGATCTCACCGACGCTTCCGGCGGCGGCGAAACCCTCGGTCACGCGCTCGAGCAGCGCGCCGCTGACCGAGGAGTAGCGCTCGCGCAGCGCCTCGGGCAACAGTTCGCTCGACAGCACCTGGGTGCGCGCCTCCCAGCCCAGGCGCTGGATGCCGATGCGCGGCCGCACGAGAAAGGTACGAATCGCCCCGATCTGGTGCAGCCGCGCGAGGCTGCGCCCGAGTATCAGCCGGGAGTCGGGCGCGTCGAGCTCAGGCGCCCGGCCGTGCATCCAGGGAAAGCAGGCGAAGCGGAATTCGCGATACCTCACCAGCGTCTCACCGCCGATGACGAGCGGCGCGGCGACCGGCAGCTCCGCGGCCGCGAGCTCGGCGGTGAAGCGGTGCTCCTCCGCGATCTGCGCATCGCTCCAGCGCGCCGGGCGGTAGAACTTCAGCACCAGGGGGCCAAGCTCGCCGTGCACCTGGTAGACGCGGTTCTCGTAGCTGTTGAGCGCGAACAGCCGCCCGTCGGGATCCAGCCCGGCCGCGCTTGCCGCGTCCAGCACCACCTCGGGGGTGAGCGCGCTGAAAGGCTGCAGGTTGCTGCCCGCGGTTTTGTTTATCATCGCGGCCTTTGTTGCATACGCTCGGTCAGGCAAGCAGTTCACATGAATCGCCGCAGCATATTAGTCACCGGCGGCGCCGGCTACATCGGCAGCCACGTCGCCCTGAAGCTGCGCGAGCGCGGCGAGCGGGTCGTGGTGCTGGATGACCTGTCGCGCGGCTTTCGCCAGGCGGTGCTGGATGCGCCGCTCATCGTCGGCGATGTCGGCGATCGCCGCACGGTGCTCGACCTGCTGCGCACCCACGCGGTGGACACCGTGATGCACTTCGCCGCCTACACCATCGTTCCGGAGTCGGTGCGCGAGCCGCTCAGGTATTACGGCAACAACACCTGCGCCATGCGCTCGCTGCTCGAGTGCTGCCTCGAGGCGCAGGTGCGCCATTTCGTGTTCTCCTCCACCGCCGCGGTCTACGGCATCCCGGCCGACGGCTACGCCGCCGAGAGCACTCCGACGGTGCCCATCAACCCCTACGGCACGTCCAAGCTCGTCTCGGAATGGATACTGCGCGATGTCGCCGCGACTGCCACGCTCGGGTATGTGGCGCTGCGCTACTTCAACGTGGCGGGTTCGGATCCGTCCGGGCGCATCGGCCAGGCCACTCCGAATGCGACGCTGCTGGTCAAGGTCGCGTGCGAGGCGGCCGTGGGCAAGCGCGCCCAGGTCGCGATTTTCGGCACCGACTATCCGACCCCGGACGGGACGGGGGTGCGCGACTACATCCACGTGGCGGATCTGGCCGACGCGCACCTGGATGCTCTCACGTACCTGCGCGATGGCGGCCCCTCGACCACCCTCAACGTCGGCTACGGTCACGGCTTCAGCGTGCGGCAGGTGCTGGCCAGCGTCGAGCGCGTGTCGGGCCAGCGGCTTCGCGTGCGCGAAGAGCCGCGCCGGCCCGGTGATCCCCCGGCGCTCGTGGCGCGCGCCGAGCGCATCCGCGGCGAGCTCGGCTGGACACCGAAGCTGGACGATCTGGACACCATCGTGCGCACGGCGCTGGAATGGGAGCGGCGGCTGCGGCGTGAGCCCTGGTGAGCCAAGGATCGGGTATGTCGCCAAATGCAGACATCATGTCGCCAATCGCAGACGCCTGACTTCGGCGCCCGGTAGAATGTGTCCATGCGGTGGGGGCAACCCAAGTCATTGAGCGGATTGATGCTGGTTGGCCTGGCGCTGATCGCCGTGCCGCTGCTGGTCGCTATCCTGACCGCCGTGCTGCAGATCCGGACCCTGGCTGACACGGGGCAGAGAATCATCGTCCAGGGAGTGACCGCGGCGCGCGCCAGCCAGGCGCTGTTCGCCCAGATCGCCTCCCTCGAGCGGACCGCGCGCCTCTACGAGGTACTGAACGATCCGAAGCTTCTTGATCTGTATCGCACCCAGGACGAGCGCTTCACCGGAACGCGCGAGCAGCTGCAGCGCCATGCGACGGAAGACGCGCGCCGGACGCTCGATGAGCTGGGGCAGCTGCAGGCCAGCATCCGCTTCACCGTGCTCAGCACGCCAGCGAACACCGGAGCCGCCGCCGCCTCGGACCTCTCCTCGCGCTTCACGCAGTTGTCAGACCTCGTCGAGCGGGTGGCGCAGCAGAGCAACGCCCAGGTCGACGCGCAGGTGGCCGCCCTCGAGGCGCAGACGCTCCACGCGCGGCAGCGCCTGCTGTGGGAGTCGGCACTGCTGCTGCCGCTGGCGCTGGTCGCGGTCTTCGTTCTGACGCTCGGCGTGGGACGGCCGCTACGCCAGCTCGACCGCGCGATCAGCGAGCTCGGCCAGGGCACGTTCACCAACCCGATCGCGGTTCCCGGTCCGCATGACCTGGAGCGCCTGGGCAGGCAGCTCGAGTGGCTGCGCCAGCGCCTGCTCGAGCTCGCCCACGAGCGCAACCGCTTCCTGCGGCACATGTCGCACGAGCTGAAGACCCCGCTCGCCAACATTCGCGAGGGCACGGAGCTCTTGATGGACGGAGCGGTCGGCGAGCTCGACTCCAACCAGCGCGAGGTGGCGGCGATCCTGCGCGAGAACGGTATCAAGCTGCAGCGCATGATCGAGAACCTGCTGTCATTCAGCGCCTGGCAGACCTCGAGCGTCGGCCTCGACGCGACCGAATTCCGCCTGCGCCCGCTCATCAAGCAGGTGCTCGAGAACCAGCAGCTGACGCTGCTGTCGCAGCGCGTGCGGCTGGACGTGCGGGTGGAAGACGTCACGCTGGTGGCCGATCGCGGCAAGATCCGCCTGATCCTCGAGAACCTGGTGTCGAACGCCGTCAAGTACTCGCCCAAGGGCGGCACGATCCACCTGCAGGCGCGCAGCTCGAGTGCGCAGCTGCTGCTGGATGTCGCCGACGCCGGACCGGGCATCCTGCGCGAGGACCGCGCTAATATCTTCGAGGCTTTCTACACCGGCCGCGCCGCCCGCAGCACCGCCGTCAAGGGAACCGGTATCGGGCTCTCCGTGGTATTGGAGTTCGTGTCGGCGCACGGCGGCACGGTGCAGATCATCGACGGAGAGTATCCGGGTGCGCATTTTCGCATCACCATGCCGATCCGGGTCGCGAGCGGCAACCGCCCGACCGGCCCCGAGCCCAAGACGCGTGCGCACGCCGCCTGAACCGACCGGCGTGCGGGCCCTGGCTGCCCTCGTGCTGCTCGCGACCGCCGGCTGCGCCGGCGGTTTCATGTCCGGAGGCCGGGCGGCGCCGGCGGCGGCGGTCGTGAACCCGGTGTCCACGGCCTCGACGCTCCTCGCCCAGTACCTGCAGCTGCTGCAGAGGCTGGTGCAGGGCAGCGCCACCGCGCAGGCGGAAATCCTCGCCAGCGCGCAAAGCGAGTTCGACTCCGCGCCGACCCCGAGCCGGCAACTGAAGCTCGGGTTGATCCTCGCCACCCCGGGCCACCCCGCCACCAACCTGCCCCGGGCCCAGGGCCTGCTGCGCGAGCTCATGGCGAACCCGGAGACGCTGCTACCGGCTGAGCGCGCGCTCGCCTTCCTGACGCTTTCGCAAATTGACGACCATTTGACGCTCGCGGGGGAAAACCGCAGGCTCCAGACCGAGGCGGTGCGGGAGGACAAGGAGCGCATGGCGAACGCCAACAAACGCCTGCAGACCGAGCTGGACGAGAACGCGCGCCTGCGCAAGGAGCTCGACGAGGCGCGCGCCAAGCTCGATGCGATCGCCAACATCGAGCGATCGCTGAACGAGCGCAAGCCCGGCACTCCCCCACGCCCGTAGCACTGCCGAGGGATACGATCTTGAATCAGACAGGTAAACGCAAAGCGCGCATTCTCGTGGTGGACGACGACCCGGGCCTGCTGCGCCTCTTGACCATCCGCCTGCGCGCAGAAAGCTACGACGTCGAGGCGGTGGAGAGCGCGGCCCAGGCACTGGGGGCCGCGAGCCGCTTCCGGCCCGATCTCGTGATCACCGACCTGCGCATGGACCAGATGGACGGCATCGGCCTCTTGAGGGAGCTGCAGAACCGCTGGCCGGGGCTGAAGGTGATCATGCTCACGGCCCACGGCACCATTCCGGATGCCGTGCAGGCGACCCAGATGGGCGCGTTCGGCTTCCTCACCAAGCCGGTCGACAAGCAGGAGCTGCTCGACCAGGTGCAGAAGGCGCTGCGCATTTCCGGCTTCGGCGCCTCCGACGAGGACTGGCGCGCGGAGATCGTCACGCGCAGCGCCATCATGGAAGAGAAGCTCGCTCAGGCGCACATGGTCGCTGGGACCGACGCACGCGTGCTGATCACCGGCGAGAGCGGCACCGGCAAGGAGCTGCTGGCGCGCGCCATTCACCGCGGCAGTCCGCGCAAGAACAAGCCGTTCGTCGGGATCAACTGCAGCGCCATGGCGGAGAACCTGCTCGAATCGGAGCTGTTCGGCCACGAAAAGGGCTCGTTCACCGGGGCGACCCGCGCGCACCGCGGCCTGTTCATGGCGGCCGATGCCGGCACGCTCATGCTCGATGAGATCGGCGACATGCCGATGCGGTTGCAGGTGAAGCTGTTGCGGGTTCTGCAGGAGAACGTCATCCGCCCCGTGGGCAGCACCGACGCCATCCCCGTCAACGTGCGCGTCATCTCCGCCACCCACCGCGACCTGCAGCAGCTGATGACCCAGAGCGAGTTCCGCGAGGACCTCTAC
>JBOIAH010000380.1:0-1706 GCA_050739055.1 Steroidobacteraceae bacterium
GGGTGTGCAGCTCGAGAATCTCGCGCCCGAGATTCTCGTTGATGCCGATCCTGCGCTCCCCGTAGCGCAGCCCGGCCCGGAGCGCGGCCCGGGAATGCGGCCCCACCGACAGATGGTTATCCAGGTACAGGAGCATCGCGGGATGCGTCTCGGCGGCGATGAGCAGCTCGCCGAAGCTGCCGAGGACGTGCGGTCGGATCGCTTCGCGCTCGAAGGCGCCCGCGAGCCCGGCGAGGTACTGCTTGTCGGTCGAGACCGCGAAGTGATTGCTCCAGAACTGCGTCAGGCGCTCGGTGAACGGGCGCTCGGTGGTCACCGCCTGAGCCAAGCGCGCGGTCACCTCCGCCACATAGATCGGCCTGAGCAACTGTGGCAGCTTCTGCACGGCCTCGAGCTGCGCCGCGCCGCCGGACTTGCGCGCCGCCTGGATCTCGCGCTGCAGGGCGAGCGCCTGTGCCAGGACGTCGGCGCAGGATCTGAGCTGCGCGTCCGCGAGCCGCGGCGGGGCTGCCGCGAGTTGCGCGCGTAGCCAGTCGCGGCCGCCGCCGCCGATCGAGGCCAGCTCGCCGGGTCGGGCTCCGAGCCCGAAGCGATTGGCCGCGATCGCTGCAGAGAGCTGCTGCATGGCGCAAAGTCCTTCAAGGTGGCGCAGGCGCCGCCCCGCCACGACCCCGTACTGGTGCGGCTGCCGTGTCGGCGCGGTTGCCTGTATAGCGCGCCAGGCGTGCCGTCGGTTGACGGGCCGCACGGAACTGTGACCTGAACGCCATCCGTTATACTCGCGGCCCGCCCGGACTGCAGTTCATGACGCCCCCCCCCGACCTGGTTCTCGTCGACGGCTCCTCTTATGTCTACCGGGCGTTTCACGCCCTGCCGCCGCTCTCGAACTCGCGCGGCGAGCCGACCGGGGCGGTGCTCGGCGTGCTGAACATGCTGCTGAAGTTTCTCAAGGACTATCGCCCCGAGCGCATCGGCGTGGTGTTCGATGCGCCGGGCAAGACCTTCCGCGACGAGATCTTCGCGCAGTACAAGGCTCACCGGCCCGCGATGCCCGATGAGCTGCGCGCGCAGGTCGGGCCGCTGCTGGCGATCATCCAGGCGCAGGGACTGCCGCTGCTGCGTGTGCCGGGTGTGGAGGCGGACGACGTCATCGGCACCCTCGCGCGCCGGGCGGCGCAGGCCGGGCGCAAAGTGCTGATTTCGACCGGCGACAAGGACATGGCACAGCTGGTGGACGGCTCCATCACCCTCATCAACACCATGACCAACGCGGTGCTCGACCGTGACGGGGTGAAGCTGAAGTTCGACGTCTATCCGGAGCAGATCGTCGACTACCTGGCGCTCGTCGGCGACAGCTCCGACAACATCCCGGGCATCGACAAGGTGGGACCCAAGACCGGCGCGAAACTGCTGCAGCAGTATGGCGACGTCGGCAACCTGATCGCGCACGTCGCCGAAGTCTCCGGCAAGGTGGGCGAGAACCTGCGCGCGGGGCTTGCGACCCTCGAGCTGTCGCGGCGCCTGGCGACTATCCGCACCGATCTTAACCTGCCGCTGTCGGTGGAGGAGCTCGCGCCCGGCGCGCCCGACACTGCGCAGCTGCGCGAGTTGTACACGCGCCTTGAGCTGCGCGGACTGCTGCGGCAGCTCGAGGGAGCCGACGCCGCCGGCGTGGGCGCCGCGCCGGACGCCGCAGTCCCCGGCGC
>JBOIAH010000381.1:0-1896 GCA_050739055.1 Steroidobacteraceae bacterium
CTGTTGCGGCGGCTCGGCGCGCCGGTGGTCGCCGCGCCCGCGGATGCGCTCGAGCCGGCGGTGTTCGCCGAGTACGAGGCGCTGCGACGCTCGCGGCGCGTCTGAGACGCCCGCCACGCTGACGGCCGCGCGTGAGAGCAGGGGCCGCGCGCCTTCAGTGCGCGGGGGGAACCGCGCGGGTTTCACGAGACGGGCGGGGAAACAGCCGGCCCGAGAGCAGCGCCACCATGAACAGCCAGTAGAGCACGCCGATGGTTACGCGGCTCCACAACGCGAAGCGTGGATCGGGTGAAACGAACCCCTCGATGAGCCCCGCGCCGATGAGCAGCACCGCGCACGCCACCAGGAGTTTTCCCGAGCGCAGCGCGGCAATGCGGAACGACTCGATGCGAGTGGCGCAGCCGGGGCGGATGAGCGCCTCGCCGACCGCGGCGCCCGCCGCCCCCGACAGGCACATGACCGAGAGCTCGACGCAGCCATGCGCGACGATGAACCCAAGCAGCGGCTCAGTGAGGCCGTGCAGGCTCACGAACGCGAGCACCGCGCCGAGCATGAGCCCGTTCAATCCCAGGATATAAAGAGTGCCCAGCCCGAACAGGAACCCAGCGCAGTAGGCGAACAGGCTCACGACGATGTTGTTGGCGAGAATCTGCACCGACAGCACCGCAGAGGGCACGATGTTGAGCAACCCCTGCGTCCACAGGTGGCCGCGCTCCACGCTCGCGATCAGGTCCGGGGAGGCGAACAGCGCGATGAGCTCCGGATAGCGGTGCACCAGTGCGTAGCCGGCCAGCACGGTGAGCAGGAAGATCGCCGTCGACCACAGGATGTAGGGCCTGAGCCAGCGGACCACCTGCGGGAGTTCGTCGCGGAACAGGGCGAGCAGCGCTGCGCCCGCGTACCAGGCGCCGCGGTGCAGGGTCGCGTGTGCGCGGGCGTAGGCGCCTTCCAGATACTCGCGCGTGCGGCTGTCGGGCATCAGGGTGCGCACCCGCGCGAGATCGTGGGCCAGCATGCGATAGTCGTCCGCCATGCGCGTGGCATCGGCGGCATCCTCGGTGCGCCCACGCGCGAGGCGGCGTGCGCGCGCCTCCGCACCCTGCCACAGCGGTGCGCGCTGCAGCAGACTCACACTCAAGGCACGCCGGCGGGTGGCGTCGTTCGCGCGGGGACTCACGGACGCGCCAGCCGCTCGAGCCGCGCCCGCAGCGCACCCTCGTCGCCGTCACTGCCGTCGATCTCGCCGGGGGCGTAGCGCGCCAGCACCCCCCGCGCGAGCCGCGCGCGCGCCTCACGCTCGAGCGCGGGCCAGCGCCCGAGGAGCTCCTGGACGATTTCAATGCCCGCGGCATCCAGCCGTCCTCCCGGGGCGAGCGGCGCCGGCAGTGCGGCGTCCGCGCGCTCGTACACCAGCAGCGTGCCTGCGGCCATGTCTCCCACCCGCAGGTGCTCGCGCGTCAGGGTCACGCTGAGCAGTCCCACGCCGTAGCACAGCGGCAGGCTGTCGATGAGGCGAAACACGTTGCGCGTGAGGAGCGCAGCGGCGCTCGGGGCGCCGCCGTCGCGCGCCACGATGTGCACGCCCGCCATGCGCTTGCCCGGCGTGCGGCCGCGCATCGCGAGCTCCAGCACGCAGTGATAGAGAAAATAGATGGCCGCGGCGGGTATGACCACCAGCCCGAACCACCGGCCATGCGGGTTCAGCGGAGCGGTCAGGCTCAGGCGCCCGTTATAGAGGAGTGCCCCGAGCGCGTACCAGCAAAGTCCGAGGATCAGGCGGATGTGCCAGTCCAGCAGGAACGCATAGGAACGCACTCCCGGGCCGGCCACCGCGAGCGACACGTCGATGCCCGTGACACTGTCCACCCGCAGGGCAGGCGCCGGCCGGCTCATGCC
>JBOIAH010000382.1:0-1407 GCA_050739055.1 Steroidobacteraceae bacterium
GCCATGACCATCGTGCTGGTGGCGGCTTACGTGCCGGTCGGCTTCCAGGGAGGACTCACCGGCGCGCTCTTCACCCAGTTCGCCTTCACGCTGGCCGGTGCCGTCACCATCTCGGGCCTCATCGCCCTCACGCTCTCACCGATGATGTGCTCCAGGGTGTTCACCTCGGAGCAGGAAGAGGGGCGCTTCACCCACTTCCTCGACCGCACCTTCAACCGCCTGCGGGCGGCCTACTCGCGCCTGCTTTCGAGCTGGCTTAAGACCTGGCCGGTGGTGGTGGTTTTCGGCGCGCTGCTCCTGCCGGGCGTGGTGTTCCTCTTCATGACCTCGAAATCCGAGCTCGCGCCGCCCGAGGACCAGGGCATCGTGCTCGAGCAGACCATCGGGCCGCCGAATGCGACGCTGACGCAGATGCAGGCCTACTCGGATGAGGAATTCCACATCGCGAAGAAGCTGCCCGAGTTCCAGCAGATGTTCCAGCTCACCGGCGCGCCTTCCGTGAACCAGGGTTTCGGCGGCATGTTGCTCAAGCCCTGGAATGAGCGCCACCGCAACGCGAACCAGCTGCAGCTGCTGCTGCAGAACGAATGGAACAAGATCCCGGGCGCGCGCGTCGCGGCATTCCAGTTTCCGCCCCTGCCCGGCTCGCAGGGATTTCCCCTGCAGTTCGTCATCACCACCACCGAGCCCATCCAGAACCTCAACGAGGTGGCGACCCAGGTGCTCGACAAGGCCCGGTCGAGCGGCATGTTCTGGTTCATCGATGCGGACCTGAAGCTCGACAAGCCGCAGTCGACCGTGACCGTCGACCGCGACATGGTCGCGGACCTGGGGCTGACGCAGCAGAGCGTGGGCGGCGCCCTGAGCGCGGCGCTCGGCGGCGGCTACGTCAACTACTTCGCGCTCGCCGGGCGCTCCTACAAGGTCATCCCGCAGGTGCTGCAGGTGGATCGCCTGAACCCGAATCAGGTGCTCGATTACTACGTGCACTCGGGCGACGGCTCGCTCATTCCGGCGCGCACGGTGGCCCACCTCAAGACCTCGATCGTGCCCGAGACCATCAGCCACTTTCAGCAGCTCAATTCCGCGACCATCGGCGGCGTGCCGGGCGTGGCGGAGGCCGATGCGCTCAAGTTCCTGCGCGATACGCTCAAGCAGGTCGCCCCGACCGGTTACAACGCCGACTACTCGGGGCAATCGCGCCAGTTCATGCTCGGATCGGGCAGCTTCGTCGTGACGCTGTTGTTTGCGCTGCTCATCGTGTACCTGGCTCTCGCCGCGCAGTTCGAGAGCTTCCGCGATCCGGCCGTCATCCTGGTGTCGGTGCCGATGGCGCTGTTTGGAGCGCTGATCTTCATCAACCTGGGCGTCCTCGGGCTGTCGCTCAACATCTACACCCAGGTGGGA
>JBOIAH010000383.1:0-3024 GCA_050739055.1 Steroidobacteraceae bacterium
GTCTTCATGAGACCAAGAATAGCAGTAGTCGCGCGCCCTGCTCAGGCGAGCTCGCGCCAGCGATGACACGCCACCTGGTGCCCGGCGCCGGCACTCTCCCATTCGGGCACGCGCTCGTGACACACCGCGAGCGCGTGCGGACAACGCGTCCGGTACACGCACCCGCCCGGGGGCGAGAGCGGGGATGGCGGCTCGCCCGTGAGGGTGCGCGCCAGGCGTCCGGGCTGCACCCGCGGGTCCGGGACCGGCACCGCCGCCAGCAGCTCGCGCGTGTAGGGATGCAGCGGCCGCTCGTAGAGCGCCTGCGAGGGGCCAAGCTCCATCATTCGCCCGAGGTACAACACCAGCACCCGCTCGCACAAGCGCCGCACGAGTCCGAGATTGTGGCTCACGAACAGCAGGCTCATCCCCGTCTCGCGCTTGAGCTCCGCGAGCAGCGTCACGATCTGCTGCTGCGTGGGCACGTCGAGCGCGCTCACCGGCTCATCGCACACCAGCAGGCGCGGCTTCACGATCATGGCGCGCGCGATTCCGACCCGCTGGCACTCACCGCCGGAGAGCTCGTGGGGGTAGCGTCCCAGCAGCTGCGCTGACAGCCCCACGCGTTGCAGCATCTGCATACTCGCGGTGCGGCGCGCGCCCGAGTTCAGCGCCGGGGAATGCACCCGCAGCGGCTCCCCGACGATCTCGGCCACCGTCATGCGCGGATCGAGGCTGCCGAGCGGGTCCTGGAAGATCACCTGCAGCTCGGCGCGCAGCTTGCGCAGCTCGCGCGGCGGCAGCCCGTGCAACGCCCGACCCAGCCACACCACGCTTCCGGCGCACGGTCGCAGCAGCGCGAGCACCGCGCGTGCGAGCGTGGTCTTGCCGCATCCGGACTCCCCGACGATGCCGAGCGCTTCACCGGCGCTGAGCCGGAGACTTACGCCGCTGACGGCGCGCAGCCACGCGCGCGGCGCGAGCCAGCCGCGGCCGACCGCGAATTGCACACTCACATCCGTCAGGGTGAGCGCCGCCGCTGCCGCGGCCGCTGCGCGTGTCGGCGGAGGAGCCGGGTCGTCCGCCGGCGCCGCAGCGCGCAGCAGCTCGCGGGTATAGCGGTCGCGCGGGTGTTTCAGGACCGCTTCCACCGTCCCGCACTCGATCACCCGGCCGGCGCGCATTACCGCCACGCGGTCGGCCACGCCCGCCACGGCCCCGAGGTCGTGCGTGATGAGCACCATGGCCATGGCGCGCGCGCGTTTCAGCTCCGCGAGCAACGCCAGGATCTGCGCCTGGATGGTCACGTCGAGAGACGTGGTCGGCTCGTCGGCGATCAGGAGGGGCGGCTCGCAGGCGAGCGCAATGGCGATCATCACCCGCTGGCGCATGCCCCCGGACAGCTCGTGCGGGTACTGCCGCATGCGCCGTTGCGGATCCGTCACGTGCACCCGCTGCAGCAGCGCGAGCGCCCGGCTGCGTGCCGCGGCGCGTGCCAGCCCGAGGTGGCGCACCAGAACTTCCGCGATCTGCTCGCCCACCGCCAGGTGCGGCGTGAGCGAGGTCATCGGATCCTGGAACACCAGCCCGATGCCCGCCCCGCGCACGCGGTCCAGGGCGCCGCTCCCGAGCGTCAGCAGCTCTGCGCCGAGGAAGCGCGCCTCTCCCCGGGCGCGGCCATTGGCGGCCAGCAGCCCCAGCGCGGCGAGGAACACCTGGCTCTTGCCGGCCCCGGATTCCCCGACCACGCCCAGGCACTCGCCGGCCGCGACCGACAGCGTCACGTCCCGCGCGGCGGTGACCGTGCCCCGCGCGGTCGCGAAGCTGACGCTGAGGCCGCGCAGGCCCAGCACCTCCCCCGCCGCCGGAGGCGTGCCCTCAACGCTCGCGCGGGTCGAGGGCATCGCGTAATCCGTCGCCGAGCAGGTTCAGGCAGATCAGCAGCACGATAAGGAACGCGGCGGGCACCAGCAGCATCCACGGCGCCGATTGCATTTCCTGCGCGCCGACGTTGATCAGGTTGCCGAGGCTCGCCTGCGGCTCCTGCACGCCCAGGCCGAGAAAACTCAGGAAACTCTCGAACATGATCATCTGCGGGACGGTCAGGGTTGCGTACACCGCCACCGCGCCCGCCAGGTTCGGCACGATGTGGCGCAGCAGGATGGCCGGGGTGCCGAGGCCGGTGGCGCGCGCCGCCTCGATGAACTCGCGCCGCTTGAGCGCCAGGGTCTCCCCGCGCACGATGCGCGCGGTCGTCAGCCAACCCACTGCGCCGATCGCCAGCAGCAGCACGAGGATGCTGCCGCGCGCAAACAGGGTGCTGAGAATGATGACGATGAAAAGGTAAGGCAGCGAATACAACACGTCCACGAAGCGCATCATCCACCCGTCGGTGCGTCCGCCGGTGAAACCCGCCACCGTGCCCCACGCCACCCCGACAGCCACGCTCACGGCGCTCGCCAGCACGCTGATGAGCAGCGAGAGACGCACGCCGTGCAGCGTGCGCACGAACAGGTCGCGGCCGAGCCGGTCGGTGCCGAACCAGTGCGAGGCCGTCAGTCCCGGCGGCAGCGCCAGGTGCCGCCAGTCGAGGCTGTCGTAAGCCCAGGGACTCAGCGCCGGGGCGAGGAGCGCCAGCAGCGCGATCGCCGCCAGCACGGCGAGCGCCCCGCAGGCGACGCGGTTCGCGCGCAGGCGCCTGCCGGCCTCACCCCACAACCCGGGCACCTTCGCCGCCGCGCTCTCACTCATGACGCACGCGCGGGTCGAGCCAGCCGTAGACGAGGTCGGCGAGGAGATTCAGCAGCAAGGTGAGCGCGGCGTAGACGATGATCATGCCCATGACGAGCGGGTAGTCCCGGTCGATCGCGCCCTGCACCAGGTAGCGGCCGGTGCCCGGCAGGCCAAACACCGTCTCGACGACCAGCGAACCGGTGACCACGAAGGCCACCGCGGGGCCGAGATAACTCACTACCGGCAACAGCGCCGGCCGCAGCGCGTGCCGCCACAGCACGCGCACCGCTCCCAGTCCGCGGGCGCGTGCAC
>JBOIAH010000384.1:0-6934 GCA_050739055.1 Steroidobacteraceae bacterium
GAGCTACAGTGCCTGGGCGGCCGCGCTGTGCCTGGCGGCCCTCGCGGCCTTCCCGGTGATCGATCGCTGGCAGAACCTGGCCGACCTCGCGCAGCGCGTCCACGCGGACACCGCTCAGGAGCGACTCGCGCTGCTCGATCCGGATGAGACCACCATCGCAATGCTCGACCGTGGTCTCAATACTCCGTTCACCATCCTGGCAACCCGCGGGGTCGCACCCGGCCGCGCCGTGAGCGGCTGGTTCAGCTCTCACGGCAGCGCGGCGCGCGTCCTGGTGCTCATGCCGGGCCACGCCGGCGGTAAGCTCACCCGGCTGCTGGGACGCCTGCGTCCGATCACGCCCCCCGGCGATGGTGTCGCGGGCGCCCTCGCAGCCTCCGGGGTCGCAGTGCTGGTGCGGCGCTACCAGCTGCCGCAGGGACGGCGCTATGCGTTGCTCGGGCCGCCGCCGGAGTGAAGCACGCAGCCTCGTTCACCTCGCCTTCAAGGAGCATCCATGTCGCAGCCAGGAACCGACCTCTCGCGCAACCTGCGCAGCCGGCACATCCAGCTCATCGCCATCGGCGGAGCGATCGGTGTCGGGCTGTTTCTGGGCTCGGCGAAGGCGATCCACAGCGCCGGTCCCGGCCTGCTGATCGCCTATGCGGTGGGCGGCATCGCGATCTTCTTCATCATGCGCGCTCTGGGCGAGCTCCTGACCTACCGCCCGGTGGCCGGCTCCTTCGCGACTTACGCCGATGAGTTCTGCGGTTCGTTCGCGGGTTTTGCGACCGGGTGGTCGTACTGGTTCGCGTGGGTCGCCACCGCGATGGCCGAGTTCACCGCTATCGGGATTTATGTGCGCTTCTGGTTGCCGGACGTGCCGCAGTGGCTCCCGGCGCTGATCGCGCTCGCCGCGGTGTATGGGTCAAATCTGCTGGCCGTGCGGGTGTTCGGGGAGCTGGAGTTCTGGTTCGCCCTCATCAAGGTCGTGACCATCGTGGCGCTCATCGTCGCGGGACTGGCGGTGATCGTGTTCCACCTGGGGGATCTGGGAGCCAGCGCGAGCTTCGCGAATCTGTGGTCGCACGGCGGCCTGCTGCCCTTCGGTATCGTGGGCGTGCTGCTCACCATGCAGATCGTGATGTTCGCCTACGAGGGCGTGGAACTGATCGGCGTCACCGCCGGCGAAGCGCACAACCCGGCGGTCGTGCTGCCCAAGGCGACCAACGGAATCGTCTTGAGGATCCTCATCTTCTATATCGGCGCGCTGCTCGTCATCATGTCGCTGGTGCCGTGGACCGAGCTCAGCCCGAGTGTCAGCCCGTTTGTGTTCGTGTTCGAGAAAATGCGGATTCCGGCCGCCGCCGCCCTCATCAATCTGGTGGTCATCACCGCCGCGACGTCCTCGTGCAACAGCGGCCTGTTCAGCACCGGACGCATGCTGTGGTCGCTCGCCGAGCGCGGCCAGGGACCGCGCCGGTTCGCGACCCTCAACCGCCACCGCGTGCCCGCCGCCGGCATCCATGCCTCCGCGGCCGTGATGCTGATCGGGGTGATATTGAACTACCTCGTGCCCGGGGAGGTGTTCACCTGGGTGACGAGCGTCGCGCTGGTCGGCACGCTGTGGACCTGGGGCATCATTCTGCTGTCGCACCGCAACTACCGGCGCGCGGTGCAGGCGGGTCGGGCCGCGGCCGCCCCGTTTCGCATGCCCGGTGCGCCGTACGCGAACTGGGTGGTGCTTGCATTCCTGGTCGCGGTGAGCGCGCTGCTCGCGCTCGATCCCGGAACCCGGGTGGCGCTGTACGTCGCGCCGCTGTGGTTCGCGCTGCTGGGCGTCGGCTACACGAGATTGAAGCCACGCCCGGGTTAGCGCAGTCGCCGCAGGCGCTGCACTGCCGCAACATGGGCCCGCCGGCGCCAGCCCTACAGCGGCCGCTCCCCGCCGCCGATCACGCCGCCGCCGTCGACCACCAGCGTCTGGCCGGTGATGAAATCTCCGGCGCGCGAAGCGAGCAGCACCGCGACGCCGGCCACGTCGTCCGGCTCGCCCAGGCGCCGCAACGGATAGGCCCGCGCCAGCGCCTCGGCGCGCGCCGGATCGGCCCACAGCGCCTTCGAGAACTGCGTCTTGATGACTCCGGGAGCGATGCAGTTCACGCGGATGTTGTGCGGGCCCCACTCGACCGCGAGATTGCGCGCCAGCTGCATGTCGGCCGCCTTGGAGATGCCATAGGCCCCGAGCAGCGCGCTGCCCATGAGGCCGCTGACCGATGACACGATGATCACCGCGCCGTCCTTGCGCTCGGCCATCCCGGGCAGCGTCATGTTGCACAACCACACATTGCTGTGCAGGTTGGTGTGAATGACCTTGTCGAACGCCTCGTCAGACATCGTGAGCGAGGGTCCGAAATGCGGGTTGGTCGCCGCGTTGCACACCAGGATGTCGATGCGGCCCCAGGTGGTGACGGTTGCATCGACCAGCGCCTGCAGTTCGGCCTTGTGTCCGACGTGACAGGCATGGGCGATGGCGGTACCGCCGGCGGCGGCAATCTCCGCAACTACCGCCCGGCAGCTCTCCTCCTTGCGGCTGGAGATGACGACGCGCGCCCCGTGCGCCGCCATTTGCATGGCGATCGCCTTGCCGATGCCGCGGCTCGAGCCGGTGATGAGGGCAACCTTGCCCGTGAGGTCGAATAGGGCCATCGGCGGCGCACTCCGCTTAGCCGGAACTGACCGCGCATTCTGCGCCGCGGCCGTACGCGAGGGAAACGGGCGGACGGCGACCGTCCGCCCCTTCGGTCAGGTCAGATGGGTTGCTCGAGCGACCTGGCGAGCGGCGTGAAAGTCTTCGGCTCCCCCGCGGTCATGTACCAGCAATCCTCCAGCCGAATCCCGAACTCTCCCGGGATGTAAAGGCCCGGCTCATCCGAAAAGCACATTCCGGGCTGCAGCGGCGTCGTGTCGTTGCGCACCAAGTAGGGCGCTTCGTGCACGTCCATACCGATCCCGTGGCCGGTGCGGTGCGAGAGGCCCGGCAAGCCGTAGTCCTTCTTCCACCCCTTGCCCTCGTAGAAGTCCCGCACCGACCGGTCGATCGCGCCGACCGGCGTCCCGACCTTGGCGGTTTCGAGTGCGAGCTCCTGTCCGCGCTTTACCGTGTCCCACAGGTCCCGCTGCCGGGGCGAAGGCGAGCCGAATACCCAGCTGCGGGAAATGTCGGACTGGTAGCCGTGGACGCTGCAGCCGGTGTCGATCAGGATCACCGATCCATCGCGCACTTGCTGGGGCTTGATGGATCCGTGTGGATAGGCGCTCGCCTCATTCAGCAGCACCAGCGAAAATTCGTGCGTACCACCGAGCGCATTGGTCGCACCCACCATCAGGCTGAGGATGTCCGACCCCTGCATCCGTGCCTGGATGCGTCCGTGCACATGCCGCAGGGCGGCGATCGTCACATTGTTGGCGGCCTGCATCAGGGCGATCTCGGCCGGCGACTTGAACATGCGGCAGCCGCGCACCAGCTCGTCTCCCGGCACCACCTTGCGCGCGGACGCGGCGCCCGCGCGCTCGACGATGAAGAAGCGCGTGGTTGCCTCGACGGCGAGCGGACCCGCCGGCGCATGATCTCGCAGCGCGCTCGCCAGCAGCTCGAACGGACTCTCGTCCTCCTGCCAGTGCCGCACCTCGGCTGGAACCCGCAGAGTCTCACGGACCGAGGGCTCCTCGAAGAACGGTGTCACCACCGTCACGGTGCCCGTGGCCGGAATCACCGCCGCAGTGGTTCTCTCGGACCGGTGCCAGCGAATCCCGGTGAAGTACTCGAGCGATGAGCCCGCCTCGACCAGCAGCGCGGCGGTGCCGCTCGTGTGCATCAGGTTCTGCACTTTCGCGAGGCGCGCGCCGTGCTCCTCGGCGCTGATGGGCTGCGCCGCGCCGGTCAGCGAGCTGAGACCCTGAACCGACAGCGTCTCTGCCGCGGCAGCCCCGGCACCCAGTGCGAGCGCGCCGCCGGCGGTCGTGCAGCCGAGGAACGAGCGCCTTGAGATCGTGAACATGGACAACCCCCTGAGGTTACGCGCGTGCCAAGCGTATCAGGGGGCGAGCACTCTGTTGCAACTGCCCGGACCGCGGGCAGGTTGGCGCCCGGCCGTGGAGCATCGCGGTAAGATGCGCACTCCGCGCCCGTAGCTCAGTTGGATAGAGCATCAGGCTTCGAACCTGAGGGTCGGGAGTTCGAATCTCTCCGGGCGCGCGAAATCCAAGGTCGAGGCGAGTTCGCTGAGCTACTCGGGCGGTCGAGCGGGTGAGAACTCCCCACCGCCGCCGCAGGCGGTGCGGGGGTTCGACAACTTGGCGAGTCTTCGAGCCGGGTTGGACGCACGCGGGCTCGGCCGCGGATGCTCAATCTACTGCTGCAGCGACTCGTCTCTTTTCGAGCGGCTTGACCGAAATCGGAGTCTCAGGGTGGTTGCGCAACTCCCAGAGGTCGACGGCTGTCTGCATTGCGAGCCAGCTCTCAGGCGACGTGTCAAGAAGCTTCGAGAGTCGCAGCGCCATCTCGGTCGATAACGCACGCTTCTCGTGCAGCAGCTCCGACACCGACAACCGGCTAACGCCGAGTCGATCGGCGAACTCCGCCTGCGTCATCTCGAGCGCAGGCAGCACGTCCTCGCGAAGGACCGCGCCCGGATGCGTCGGGCGTCGCTTCGTGTTTCTCAGGCTCTCCATCAGTGATAGTCCTCCAAGTCAACGTCGGACGCGTGCTCGGCTTCGAATCGGAACGTCAGTCGCCAGTTCCCCGAGACTGATACCGCGTAGATGCCCTTGCGGTTACCCTTCAGCCGGTGGAAGTCGAAACCCGGCAGGTTCATGTCCTGTAGCATTCTCGAGACTTCCAGACGGTCCAGTAGACGCGTGATGCGCGCCAAGCGGTCCGCCGGGACCTTGCGGGAATCGTCCCTCGTAAAGAACGCTTCCAGCCCGCGGTGCCGGAATGACCGAATCACGAGTGTGACGGTATGCTGTCATGCACGGCATTACATTGTAATGCATCACATTACAGAGTCAAGAGTAGGCACAACACATTCCTCATGCTGACCCTCAGCTTGCCGGTTCCCCGGCCCGGAGGTCCCTTTTTGGAGGCCTCAGCGCGGAAACCGGGCCCATACCCGCCCGATTGCGTGTTGCATGCACGGTACGCGCGCCCGCTCCGTGACCGTGCTCACGGTTGGCTGCCTGGCTGACCCGCAGAATCTAAGGTGGGAGAGTAAGTGCGGGCAGGGTATTCGCCATGAGCATGACTCAAATCGTAATCGGCACCGCCCTGGGCTTCATGATCAGCCAGGGTGCGCTCTACGGCGCGAGGCAATTCGTCGGCTGGATGCAGCGCGGCGAGCTGCGGGTGCGGATTCGTACCTTGACCCCCTCAGGACCCGCCATCCTCGCCGGTTTCGTCAGGTATGCGCCTCCATTGGGAGTCAGCGCTGCTCTCGTCACGTTGGGCGTGTGGGCCATCGGAGACTACCTGGCGGCAAAATCCGCGCGCAGCGCGGCGCTGGCCAGCGTCTCCGAGCCGGCGCCGGCTGCGCCCACATCGGACCGGACGGGTTCACCGCAGGCCGCCGGATCGGCTCGGGCGCTGGAGGTCCCCGCCCCTGAGGGCACTCCGGAGGCCGCCGTTGACCCGTACGCCGACTCGGCCTTCAAGGTCCAACGCCGCGTGCACCGTGCAGGGACCCCCGTGAGTCTCAGGGAGACTCTGGTACTGCGGTCCGAAGCAAGAGCTCGCGCCGACCTGCTGAGGGAGACTCAGCAGCACCTGCAGCGGTCCCAGTACGACTGCGAGGCCGCCGTCCACGCCGACAAATACGTCAAGGCCGGCCTGGACGTCTGGGGCTTTGAAGCGTGGCAGAGCAAGTACTTCCCGATGGACGGCTATAAGGGCGCCAGGCTCCCGCAGTGCAAGGACATCAAAAGTGTCGTCGCCCCTTCGTTGGACTTGCGGTCGACCGTCGCCCGGGAGAATCGCGCCTGATCCCTTGAGCGCCGCGCAACTGTCGGCGGCAGGGCCAGGAGCGCCCGTTACCTGCGGGGTCTCGAGCGCCGCGGCTCACGAGCCCGGGTCGCGACCGGCCGGCCACATCCGCCGCAGAAGACCGTCGCGTCTTAAGTAATGGTGCCAGACAGCGGCCAGAACATGAATGCCGATGAGCGCAAACAGGGCATACGCGAGGTATCCGTGGATGTCTTCGGTGGGATGGAAAATCGCACGATTCGACCGAACTCCGAAATTCACGGTGAACAATCCAAGATCAAACACGCGGCCGTGCCAGATGAAAGTCACGATGCCCAGGATCGGGATGAGAAACATGAGAGCGTACAGGAGCATGTGAACCGGGTATGACAGCCGGCGGGCGAGCTCCCCGCTCTCCGGCGGCAGGTCCGGAGGCCGGTGTGTGCGGCGCCACCACAACCGCGCCATTACCAGTACCCACACCGACAGGCCGATGAGCGCGTGCAGGTTTATCCACAAGGCCTGGGTACTCTTCGGCCAGGTATCGTGCAGCAGGCCGAGCACGCCGACGAGCACGATCAGGACCACCATGATCCAGTGAAACGCGATCGCGCCGCCGTCGTAGCGCACCGCGGTCGCGCGCGATTGCGCCTCAATTCGCACAGCGACAGAGCGCGTCCCTGAAGCTCTGCGACTCCATCAGCTTGAGGGACGCGGCGGCACGGACAGAGGATCCACCCGCGATACGGCACAGGCCAAAACAACAATGACAACGCTCACTACCCGCTGCAGTTTCTTGTTCATGGGCGCCGACCGGAACGTGATCGCTGATGATAGCCGCCGCGCCTGCCGGGCGCACGCGTGCCGCGCGGCAGCGTGTGCGCCCTCGCCGCCCGCGGCAGGCTCTGCCATGATCGCCCCGGGGGCGATGAGGGC
>JBOIAH010000385.1:0-2080 GCA_050739055.1 Steroidobacteraceae bacterium
GCTCGGCGTCGAGCGCGATGCGCACCGGCACCCGCTGCACCACCTTGATCCAGTTGCCGGTGGCGTTCTGCGCCGGCAGCAGCGCGAACGCCGCCCCGGTGCCCATGCCGAGGCCCTCGACCGTGCCGTGATACTCGACGCCGCCGCCGTACAGGTCGGCGATGACCCGCACCGGCTGCCCGATCCGCATGCGATCGAGCTGCACTTCCTTGAAGTTGGCGTCAACACGCAGCCGCTCGAGCGGCACGATGGCCATGAGCGCAACGCCCGGCGCGATGCGCTCGCCGAGCTGCACGCCGCGCCTGGCCACGTAACCCGACACGGGCGCGCGCACGCGGGTGCGCTCGAGGTTCAGCCACACCCGTTCGACCTGAGTGGCGGCGGCGCGCACCTCGGGGTTGTCGGACACTCCCGTGCGCCCGACCAGGGCGATGCTCGCGGCGAGGTTGTTGTGCGCCGCGCTGAGCGCCTCGCGCGCCGCCCGGACCGCATCCTGCGCATGTCCGAGCTCCTCGGCGGACACCGCGCCGCTGGCGGCGAGACCGCGGCGGCGCTCGAGATCGGCCCGCGCCCGATCGAAGTCTGAGCGCCGCTCGGCGACCACCGCCGAGAGCTGATCGCGGTTGGCAAACACGGTGTGCACCTGGCGCACGGTGCGCGCCAACTGCTGCTCGGCATCCTGCAGCGCGATCCGGGCATCGGTGGCGTCGAGCCGCACGAGCTCCTGTCCGGCCTGCACCCGGTCGGTCTCGTCGGCGTCGATGGAGATGACGGTGCCGCTCACCTGCGACATGACGTTGACGAGATCGCCGGCGACGTAGGCATCGTCGGTGCTCTGGTAGGATCTGGCATAGATCCACCACCACGCCGCGGTCGCGAGCGCGATGACGATGAGCGCCACCGTCAGGGCCGTGAGCCAGGTCTGACGGCGCTGCTGCAGCAGGCGCCTGACGCCCGCGGGAGCGGTTGCCACGGGAGCGTCCACGGCTTCAGGTTGGCGGCGCGGCCGCGGTCGGCGGCGCGACCGCAGAGTAGCCACCCCCGAGCGCCTGCACCAGCTCCACGCTGAAGGTCAGGCGGCGGGCCTGCAGCTGCGCGCGCAGCCCCTGGGCGAGCAACACCTGGTTCTCGCTCGACAGCACGCTCAGGTAGTTGTCGAGGCCGGCGCGGTAGCGGTCGGCGGTGAGATCGTAGGCGCGCTGCGCCGCATCGAGCGCGGTCTGCTGCTCGGTGGTCTCGCGCTCGAGCGCCCGCCAGTTCGCCACCACGTCGGCCACGTCGTGCACCGCGTCGATGAGCGTCTGGTTGTACCGCCCGACGGACTCGTCGAACTGCGCCTGCCGCGCCTCGAGCGCCCCGCGCAGCTGCCGGCGGTTGAACACCGGCAGGCTGAGCGCCGGTCCCGCACCCACGATCCGGTCCGAGGCCTCGAACAGCTTCGACAGGCCGATGCTCTGCAGGCCCGCGAACGCCATCAGGTTCACGTTCGGATAAAACTCCGCCCGCGCGGCACTCACCCTGCGCGCCGCGCCCTCAACCTGCGCGCGCGCCGCCGCCACGTCCGGCCGGCGCCCGAGCAGATCCGCCGGCAGGCTGGAGGGCAGCGCGAGGCCGGCCGGGGCCGCAAGGCTCGGGCGCTTCAGGTCCTGGCCGCGATCCGGGCCGGCGCCCAGCAGGGCGCCGAGCTGGTTGCGCGAGAGCTCGATGTTGGCCTGGGAGGCGGCCACGCCGGCGCGCGTCAGCGCCAGCATGCCTTCGGATTGCTTCACGCGTGCGGTGTTTTCCAGGCCGGCGCTCACGCGCTGCTGCGTCAGCTCGAGGATCGAGGTCTGCTGCGCCAGATTCTGGCTGGCGACGTCCAGCAACGCGTACGACAGGTCGAGCTGGATGTAGGCACGCACCACCGCGACGGCGAGTGCGAGCCGTGCGGCCGCGCGGTCGGCATCGGCCGCCCGTACACCGGAGCGCGCCGCCGCCAGCAAGGCGCGATTGCGGCCCCAGAAATCGATCTCATAGCTGAAATCGAGCGCCACGCGCGCGTCACTCGAGTAGCTGCCGGCAAACGGCGGCGGGTACAGCC
>JBOIAH010000386.1:0-1260 GCA_050739055.1 Steroidobacteraceae bacterium
GCACCGCGCGCCGCAGCTGCGGTGAGGCGCAGGCGGCTGCGGCCGCGTTCGCCCAGCTCGCCGCCGGGCAGCCCGACTCCGCACTCCTGCAGCTGGAGCTCGGGCGCACGCTCGCCGCACAGGGACGCGACGCGGACGCGCTCGCCGCGCTGACCCGCGCAGTGGAGCTGGAGCCGAATCTTCCGGAAGCCTGGCGCGAGCTGGCCGGCTTGCACGCCGCGCGCGGCGATCCGGCCGCGTGTGATCTGGCATACGCGCGCTTCACGCGGCTCGCGCTGCCGGAGCAGCGTCTTGCCGAGGCCGGCGTAGCGCTCGCCAACGATCGCCTCGCCGCCGCCGAGGCGCTGCTGCGGCGCCAGCTTGCACAATCACCGCAGGATGTAGCGGCAATGCGCATGCTCGCGGTCATCGCAGCCGAGCGCGACGACTATGTGGAGGCCGAGCGCCTGCTCGGCGAGTGCCTCAGGCTCGCGCCCGGGTACAGCGAGGCGCGCTTCGAGCTGGCCCGGATCCTGAACAGCCAGCAGAAGGCGGCCCCGATGCTGCCGTTGCTCGAGCGGCTTCTGGCGCTCGAGCCGCACAGTCTGCGCTACCGCACGCTGCAGGCAGCGGCCTACAACCTCCTGGGCCAGAACGATCGCGCCACTGGGATTCTCGCGGCGCTGCTCGGCGAATTTCCCGCTGACGAGTTCGTCTGGTTGTACTACGGACACTCGCTGCGCACCGCCGGTCGTTTCGACGAGGCGATCGGCGCGTACCGCAAGAGCACCGACCTCAAGCCCGCGTTCGGCGAGGCCTGGTTCAGCCTCGCGAACCTGAAGACGTTGCGCTTCAGCGGCGGCGACGTCGCGGCAATGCAGACGCAGCTCGCGCGCGAGGATCTCAAGGACTACGCTCGCCTGCAGTTCGAGTTTGCGCTCGGCAAGGCCCGCGAAGATCGGGCTGAATTTGGCGCCGCCTTCGCCCATTACGCCCGCGGCAATGCCCTGCGGCGCGCCGCGGTGCGGTACGACCGCGACAGCACCACCGCGCTCGTGCAGCGCACGCAGACATTATTCTCCCGCGAGTTCTTTGCGGCGCGCGCTGACAGCGGCTGTCCCGCTCCCGACCCGATTTTCATCGTCGGCCTGCCGCGCGCGGGTTCGACGCTCGTCGAGCAGATCCTCGCCAGTCATTCCCAGGTGGAGGGCACGCGCGAGCTGCCGGACGTGCTCGGCTTCGCCCTCGAGCTGGGCGTGCGGGTGCGCAGCGGTGCATCGC
>JBOIAH010000387.1:0-8834 GCA_050739055.1 Steroidobacteraceae bacterium
GGACAGAACTCCTGCAAGGGCAAGGGCTTCCTCGAGATGACCAGGAGCGATTGCACGGCCGCCAAGGCGAAGATGAAGGAAGACAAGTAAAGATCTGACCCCGTAGAACCGCGCGCCGGCGCTCCCGGCGCGCGGGCCGGTGCAGGATGGCCGCCATCGCGGCGCCGCGCACCGGGCTTCTTCACTGCCCCACCCAGAGCCGCGTACCCCCGCGGCGCACTGACGGGCAGCGTGCGTGCTGCGATCAGCCCGCCGGCATCCCGTCGAAAAACTCCACCACGCCGCTCTCCAGCGAATACTCCGCACCGACGATGAGCACACCGTCGCGCTCGATGGCCTGCTCGAGCACCTCCGAGCCGTGGCGCAGATGGTCGGCCGACATGCGGATGTTGGCCCGTACCGCCAGGCGCACCAGGCTGTCCAGATCGGCGGCGGGCCCGCGCTCGAGCAGTCCCTCGACCGCCGGCCGGATGCGGTTGACGATCGAGCGCAGGTTGCGCGACTGGTCCTGCGATGGGCGCATGAGCTGCTCGATAGTGGCATGAATGGCACCGCAGTTGGAGTGCCCCAGCACCACGACCAGACGCGTACCGAAAGCCTCGGTGGCGAATTCCACGCTGCCGACCTGCGAGGGCGCGACGATGTTGCCCGCCACGCGGATCACGAACAGGTCGCCGAGGCCCTGATCGAACACGATCTCCGCGGGCACGCGCGCATCGGAACAACCGAGAATGATGGCGAGCGGCTCCTGGCCCGCCGGCAACTCGCGGCGGCGCACGCGGCCCGGGCCGGTGTCGTTGCGCAGCTCGGCGACGAAGCGGCGGTTGCCGTCACGCAGGGCTGCAAGTGCGGTGGGTGCGGGAATCATCGCCGCCGTTTCTGAAGTTGCATCAGGCTCAATATACCCGATGAGCCGCGGGCAACGTGGCGCGCTCAGCTCCTGCGGCGCACGCGGCGGGTCGGACGCGCCTGCAGCGGGTCCTCCGGCCAGTAGTGCTTCGGGTAGCGGCCGCGCAGGTCCTTGCGCACCTGTGCGTAGGCGCCGCGCCAGAAGCTCGCCAGGTCGCGCGTCACCTGCACCGGGCGCTGCGCCGGGGAAAGCAGCCGCAACGTGAGCGGCACGCGGCCGCGGTCGATGCGCGGCGTCGCCTCCAGCCCGAACACCTCCTGCAGGCGCACCGCCACCGCCGGGGCGCCGTCGCCCTGGTAGTCGATGCGGATCCGCGAGCCGCTCGGCATGGTGAGGTGCGCGGGGGCCCGCTCATCGAGCGTGCGCTGCTGCTCCCAGGTGAGCAGCGCGCGCAACGCCTCGGTCAGCGGCACTCCCGCCAGGTGTTCCCGGCGCGTCACGCCCGCGAGCCACGGACCGAGCCAGGTCTCGAGCGACGCCGTGAGCGCGGCATCCGCCACCTCCGGCCACGGGGCCTGCGCCTCCCGCTCGCCACCCGGTGCGCGGCGCACGAACTCGATGCGCGCCTGCAGATCGCGCGCCTCGCGGTCCCAGGCCAGGGCCGCGAGGCCGAGCTCGCGCACTCCGGCGAGCATGGCGTCGCGGGTGACTTCCACCGGCACATCGGTCAGCGGCTGGTCCTCCAGCACGAGGGCATCGAGCGCGAGCGTGCGCCGGGCGATGACCGCCTGCTCGCGTGTGCTCCACGCGACCGAGTCGCGACTCTTGAGGCGGTCGGCGAACTCTTCGAGGAGCGCGGCGCGCGCGAGCGGCACGACCGTGCTCTTGCCGGCGCCGGGCGGCGCCTGCAGCACGGCCGAGCGGTGCGTCCTGAGTGCTTCCCGCAGCGCCGGCAGCGCTGCGTCGATGGGCAGCCCGGACTTCACCAGATGTGAACGCGCTCCTGCGGCGCCAGGTACAGCTTCTCGCCCGGCTGCACGTCGAAGGCCCGGTACCAGGCATCGACGTTGCGCACCACGCCGTTCACGCGGAACTTCGCCGGGCTGTGTGGGTTGCTGGTGACCTGGGTGCGCAGCCGCTCGTCGCGCGTCACCTCCTGCCACACCTGGGCCCACGACAGGAAGTATCTCTGGTCCCCGGTGAGGCCATCCAGCACCGGCGCCGGCTTGCCGTGCAGCGCGCGGTGATAGGCCTCGTAAGACACCGACAACCCGCCCAGGTCGCCGATGTTCTCCCCGAGCGTGAGCCGCCCGTTGATGTTGAGCCCCGGCAGCACCGTGTAGCCGTCGTATTGCGCGGCGAGACTGTCGACGCGCTTCTTGAACGCCAGCGTGTCCTCGGGCTGCCACCAGGTGTGCAGCACGCCGTGCGCGTCGGACTTCGAGCCCTGGTCGTCGAACCCGTGGCCCATCTCGTGTCCGATCACCCCGCCGATGCCGCCGTAGTTGACGGCAGGATCCGCATTCGGATCGAAGAACGGCGGCTGCAGGATCGCCGCCGGGAACACCACCTCGTTGAAGGTCGCGTTGTAGTAGGCGTTGATGGTCTGCGGCGTCATGCCCCACTCGCCGCGATCGGTCGGCCCGCCCATGCGCTTCACCCGTCGATTCCACTCGAATACCGCGCCGCGGGTGGCATTGCCGAACGCGTCCCCCTTGACGACGCTGAGCGCCGAATAGTCGCGCCACCGGTCCGGATAACCGATCTTGGGATGAAACGCCGCGAGCTTCTGCAGCGCGACTTTCTTGGTCGCCGGCGTCATCCACGGCTCCTGCGCGATGCGCTCGGCGTACGAGGCGCGCAGGTTCTCGACCAGGTCGAGCACCTTCTGCCTGGAGGCGGGCGGGAAGTAGCGCTGCACGTACAGCTCCCCGACCGCCTCGCCGAGATCCTGGTCGACCGAGGCGACGGCACGTTTCCAGCGGTCCTTCTGCTGCTGCTGGCCGTTGAGCGTGCGTCCGTAGAAATCGAACGCCTCGTCGTCGAACGCCTTGGGCAGCACCTCGGCGACGAGCGCCAGGTAGTGGTACCTGAAGTAGGGACGCCAGCGCTCTACCGGCACGCTGGGGAACAGCTTGCCGAGGCCGGATACCGCGTCGACCTCGCGCACCACGAACTGCTGCTGGCCGGCGAGGCCGTCCGCGGTCAGGAGCGCGGCCCACGGGAAGCCGGGTGTGAGCTGTTCGAGCTCGGTGCGCGTGCGCAGGTTGTAGGTGAGATCGCGCTCGCGGCGCCTGGCGGCCGGCCAGTGCAGCTGCGCGATGCGCGTCTCGAGCTCGAGAATGGAATGCGCCTCCGCGGCCGCGTTGGCGTCCCCGGCGAGGCTCAGCATGCGCTCAACGTGCGTCTGGTACTTGGCGCGCAGCCCCACATACACCGGATCATCCTTCAGGTAGTAGTCGCGGTCGGGCATGCCGAGCCCGCTCTGGGTGACGTAGGTGATGTAGCGGTCCGGATCCTTCTGGTCGGTGTTGAGCAGCAGGCGCAGCGGCGCGGTCAGCCCCAGGTCCGGCCGGCCCATGAGCCGACCCAGGTCCTCGTGGGTGCGGGCCGCGGCGATGGCATCGAGCCCCGCCTGCGCGGGCGAGAGCCCCGCGTGCTCGATGGCCTCGGTATCGAGATAAGCCCGGTAATAGTCGCCGACCTTCTGCGCGGTGCTGCCCGCGGAGGCGTCGGCGGGCAGCGCCTCGATGATGGCGCGCACCTGTTGCTCGGAGCGCGCCTGGAGCTGGTCGAAGGAGCCCCAGCGGCTGCGGTCGGGCGGAATGGTGTGGGTATCGAGCCAGTGCCCGTCGGCATAGCGATAGAAGTCATCGCCCGGCTTCACCCCGGGGTCGCGCGCGGTGAGATCCAGCCCCCACGGACCGAGCTGCGCATGCGCGGGCTCGCTGCCCGGAGCTGCCGCTGCCGTCCGCGGCGGCGCGTGCGAACACGCCGGCAGCGCCACCCATACGATCACCCCCACAACGACACGTGCGAGCATTATTGTTACCCCTTGCTTCGATGACGCCAGACGCCGGCCGCGAACCACGGCCAGTCGGCGCCCGCGGCGGCGAGCGGCTGACGGTCACTCACCGTGGGGGCCGAGGAGGGGCTTGATCAGATCGAGCGGCAGCGGGAAGACGATGAGCTGCGTTCTCTCGTGGGCGATGTCGGCGAGGGTCTGCAGGTAGCGCAGCTGCAGCGCGCTCGGCTGGCGCGCCAGCTCCTGCGCGGCCACGACCAGCTGCTGGGCCGCCTGGGCCTCGCCCTCGGCGTGGATGATCTTGGCGCGGCGGGTGCGCTCGGCTTCGGCCTGCTTGGCCATGGCGCGGATCATGCTCTCGTCGAGATCCACGTCCTTGATCTCCACCGTCGAGACCTTGATGCCCCACGCCTCGGTGCTCTGGTCGAGGATGCGCTGCAGGTCGATGTTGAGCTTGTCGCGCTGCGCGAGCAGGTCGTCCATCTCGTGCTGGCCCACCACCGAGCGCAGCGTAGTCTGCGCGACCTGGCTGGTGGCATCGAAGGCGTTCGCCACCTGGATGATGGCCTTGCCGGGATCGACGACCCGGAAGTACACCACCGCGTTCACCTTGACCGAGACGTTGTCGCGCGTGATCACGTCCTGCTTGGGCACGTTGAGCACGATCACCCGCAGGTCCACCTTGCGCATGCGCTGCACGGCCGGCCACACGAAGATGATGCCCGGGCCCTTGATCCCGGTGAACCGTCCGAGCGTGAACATCACGCCGCGCTCGTACTCGTTCAGCACCTTGATGGAGCTGAACACCAGCACGATGAAGAGTATGACGATCGCGATCCCGAAGGGCATGGGAATCTCCCGGTAGTCGACTAGCGTGCGCCCGAGCGCGGTTCGATCCACAATGTTAGACCTTCCACCCGCACGATGCGCGTCAGGTCACCGGCGTGCAGCGCCGCCTCGCTGCGCGCGTTCCACAGCTCCCCGCCGTAGCGCACCCGGCCCGTGCCGCTAAAGTCCCCGACCACCTCGGCCAGGTCCCCGACCATGCCCTGGGTGCCGGTGGCGACCGGACGGCGCTGCGAGCGGGTCGCAAGATACACGATGCCCGCGATCATGAGCGCGCCGAAGATGGCGAGCGCCGCGATCAGCGAGCGCGCGATGTTCAGACCGGGCACGTCCGCGTCGAACAGGATGAGCGAGCCGACGATGAACGCAACGAGACCCCCCGCGCCGAGTGAGCCATAGGTCGGGAAGAAGAACTCCGCGATGATCATGGCCGTGCCGAGCACCACCAGCGCCAGTCCCGCGTAGTTCACCGACAGGATCTGGAACGCGAACAGCGCGATCAGCAGGCAGATCGAGCCGACCACGCCCGGCAGCACCGCGCCGGGATTGTACCCCTCGAGCAGCAGGCCCCAGATGCCGATCAGCATCAGCCCGTAGGCCACGGTGGGGTTGGTGATGACGGCCAGCAGCTGGGTGCGCCAGTCGGGCTTCACGCGCACCACCGTCAGCTCCCGGGTCGCGAGTTTCACCGTGGCGTTGTCGATACGCACCTCGCGGCCGTCGATGCGCGTGAGCAGGTCGGGCAGGTCGCGCGCGATGAGGTCGATGACCTTGTGTTGCAGCGCTGCGGTGGCGGTCAGGCTGGCCGCGCCACGGACCGCCTGCTCGGCCCAATCGGCGTTGCGGCCGCGCAGCTCCGCCAGTCCGCGAATGTAGGCCACGGCGTCGTTGACGACCTTGCGCTCCAGCACCGTTCCCGGCGGGTTCGGCGGCGCCCCTTCGCCCGGACTGCCGCCAGGGCTGCCCACCGGGGCGCGGCCGCTCTTGCCCGCCGTGGGCCGCGCCGGCGGCATGGGGGCAGCCGGTTCGGGCTCACCGCCGATGGATATCGGAGTCGCGGCGCCGAGATTGGTCGCGGGGGCCATGGCCGCGATGTGACTCGCGTAGAGAATGTAGGTGCCGGCGCTCGCCGCCCGCGCGCCCGGCGGCGCGACGTAGGTCACGACCGGAACCGGCGAGGCGAGGATCGCGCGGATGATGTCGCGCATGGAGCTGTCGAGGCCGCCGGGGGTGTCCATCTGCAGCACGACGAGCCGGCTGCCGCGCTTGCTCGCCTCCTCGAGGCCGTGCACGACATAGTGCGAGGTCGCAGGCCCTATGGGCCCGTTGATTTCCAGCACCGTCGCCGTGCCCGCGGTTTCGGCGGCGGCGGATGCCACGGCCGGCGCGGCCAGGGCGGCGGCCAGCAGCAGCGGGAGCAGGCCATGGCGCGCCGCGGTTCGCATGAGCTGCACCCTACTCTCGCGCTGGTTGCGTCCGCAATCGCCCCGCGCCCTGACGGCAAGGATCCTGCGGCGCCGGGCGCGCTACACCAGCCCGTGTAACCCCTGGTAGCCAACATACAGGCCAACCAGCAGGATCAGGGCCCCGGAGAAGTACGGCGCCCGGCGTGCGAGCTCCCCAAACCCGCCGAAGCGCCGGGTGGCGTACTTCATGCCGAGCGCCGCCACGGCTCCCGAGGCCACCATGGTGAGCGCCAGGCCGATGCTGAAGCACAGCACCAGGGTCGCCCCGAGGGTGAGCTTCTTCAGCTGCAGGCACAACAAGAGCACGGTGATCGAGGCGGGACAGGGGATCAGTCCGCCCGTCAGACCGAACACGATGATCTGGGCGGTCGTGACGTCGCGGTTGGCAAAGCGGCGGCGGATGTCATTGGCGTGCGCCAGCTCGTGCGGGTCCTGGTAGCCCGGCGCGGTGAGATCCAGCCCGCGATAGTCGCCGAGCGCATGGCCGTGATCGTGCTCGACGAACTCCAGGTCGTAGTCGTGGCTGTGACTGGCCTCCCCGAGGCGCAGGCGGGCGACGAACTCATGCGGCTCGGGAATCTCCTGCACCGATTCGAGATAACCCCCGTGCCGGCGGAAGGTGAAGATCGCGCGGCTGCCGTCCGCGCGCTCGGTTTCGATCTGAACCTGTTGCGCGGGCCAGGTGGCGCCGCTTTCCGAGTACAGACGGAATCTGGGCGGCACGCCCTGCTCGAACACCTGAAGATGCACGACGCCGTGACCGGTATGGATGCGCCGGCTCCCGTCATGATCGTGTGCGTGCCCGGGACGGTGATCGTGGCCGTGATCGTGCCCATGACCGTGGTCGTGCCCGGCGCGCACCGCGCCTTGCCGGCGTGTGCGCCACAGCATCCACCCCGCCACCGCGACGATGAGCACCGCGGAGCTCACCTGGAAATACGGCTCGGTGGTCTCGGTGTTCCAGCTGCGGCCGAAATACAGCCCACCGAGCGCGATCGCCCAGACGATCGCGCTGTGCGAGGCGGTCGCGGAGAGCCCGAGCAGCACCGCCTGCGCGAGCGTGCCCCGGATGGCGACGATGAACGCCGCCATCATGGTCTTGGAATGACCGGGCTCGAGACCGTGCAGCGCGCCCAGCAGGATGGCGCTGGGCACGAACAGCCAGGAATGGCCCTGCTGCAGCAGGGTGACGAAGCTGGTCATCGCGGCGGCGTCCGGCGCAAGCTATATAGGGTAGGGGGTATAGTATACCGGCTGAAGGGAGGGGTGGGCGGTCCGGGGTCCCGCCTAGGGCCGTCGGCGTGGCACCGGCGGCAGGCCGGTATGCTGGGTGCGAAACGGCCGGGCGGCTCCGGCGGCGACCTGCTCACCGGTGGCGGCCGGCTGGTAGGCGGGCACCAGCTGGCGGCGGCCGGTGCCGATGAGGTCCGCGCGCCCCATGCGGCGCAGCGCCTCGCGCAGCACCGGCCAGTTGTCGGGATCGTGGTAGCGCAGGAACGCCTTGTGCAGCCGGCGCACCTTCAGGCCCTTCGGGATGAGCACTGCCTCGCTTTCGCGGGTGATGCGCTTCAGCGGGTTCTTGCCCGAGTGATACATCGCGGTCGCGGTCGCCATCGGTCCCGGCAGGAACGCCTGCACCTGGTCGGCGCGCAGGCGATTGCTCTTCAGCCACAGCGCGAGCTGCAGCATGTCCTCGTCCGAGGTGCCCGGGTGCGCGGCGATGAAGTAGGGAATCAGGTATTGCTCCTTGCCCGCCTCCTTCGAGTAGCGCTCGAACAACGCTTTGAAGCGGTCGTAGGCGGCCACCCCCGGCTTCATCATCTTCGACAGCGGGCCTTCGGCGAGCGCCTCGGGTGCGATCTTGAGGTACCCGCCGGTGTGATGCTGGGCGAGCTCCTTCACGTACTCGGGCGACTCCACCGCGAGGTCGTAGCGCACGCCGGAGGCGATCAGCACCTTCTTGATGCCCGGCAGCGCGCGGGCCCGGCGGTACAGGCGGATGAGCGGCGCGTGATCGGTGTTGAGATTGGGGCAGATGCCCGGGTAGACGCACGAGGGCCGGCGGCAGGCGCTCTCGATTTCGCGGCTCTTGCACGCGAGCCGGTACATGTTGGCGGTCGGACCGCCGAGGTCGGAAATGACGCCGGTGAAGCCCGGCACCTGATCGCGCACCGTCTCGATCTCGCGCACCACCGAATCCTCCGAGCGGCTCTGGATGATGCGGCCCTCGTGCTCGGTGATCGAGCAGAAGGTGCAACCCCCGAAGCAGCCGCGCTGGATCGCGACCGAGAAGCGGATCATCTTGTAGGCGGGAATACTGGCAGTGCCGTAGAAGGGATGCGGCGCGCGCCGGTAAGGACGCTCGTACACCCAATCCATTTCCCTGGTGGTGAGCGGGATGGGCGGCGGGTTCAGCCATACGTCAGTGTCGCCGTGGCGCTGCACCAGGGCGCGCGCGTTACCCGGATTGGACTCCAGGTGCAGGATGCGCGAGGCGTGCGCGTACAGCACCGGGTCCGCCGCCACCGCCTCGTGCGAGGGCATGCGGATCACGCTGCGCTCGCGATCGGCGTTCTTCACGCGGCGCACGAACCGCACCACCCGCTCCGCTCCCGCGGTGGCCGGCTGCCCGCCCGCGCAGGGCGGC
>JBOIAH010000388.1:0-9168 GCA_050739055.1 Steroidobacteraceae bacterium
GCCGTGAACAGCGTCACCGACATGCCCGCGAGGCCGTTCCTCACGAGCGTCCACAGAATGGCGCCCAGGAAGAACAGCCCGATCGCGGTGGCCAGGCCCGACAGGCCGAGCGCCAGCAGGTTGGTGAATTTGCGCAGCCCGCGGCGGCTCATACGGATGACAGCGCCCGGCGCTCCAGGCGCAGCAGCATGAAACGCGCGGCGGCGATCACCGAGAAGGTGATGAGGAACAGCAGCGCCCCGAGGGCCACGAGCGAGGAGGTATACAGATCGCCGACCGCTTCGGTGAACTCGTTGGCAATCGACGCCGAGATCGTCGTGCCGGGAGCGAGCAGCGAGGAGCCGATGCGGTGGGCGTTGCCGATGACAAAGGTCACCGCCATGGTCTCACCGAGCGCCCGGCCCAGGCCCAGCATGATGCCGCCGATCATCCCGGTGCGCGCATAGGGCACGACCACCTGCCAGATCACTTCCCAGGTAGTGGCCCCGAGTCCGTAGCCGGATTCCTTGAGGACATCCGGCACGGTCTCGAATACATCGCGCATGACGGCGGAAATGAACGGAATCACCATAATGGCGAGCACCACGCCCGCGGTGAGCACTCCGATGCCGTATGGTGGTCCCTGAAACAGCCGGCCGAGGAACGGCAGGGGCCCGATGGTGTCGATGAGCCAGGGCTGCACGTGCCGCTGCAGGATGGGCGCGAGCACGAACAGGCCCCAGATGCCGAAGATGATGCTCGGGACCGCGGCGAGCAGTTCGATGGCGATGCCCACCGGGCGCTTGAGCCACGCCGGGGCGAGCTCGGTGAGAAAGATGGCGATGCCGAAGCTCACCGGGATCGCGATGACGAGCGCGATCAACGAGGTGACCACCGTGCCGTAGACGGCCGCCAGGGCGCCGAACCGATCCGTCACCGGATTCCAGATCTCGCGGGTGAGAAAGTGCAGCTTGAACTGCGCGAACGCCGGCCAGGCGCCGTGCAGCAGCGACGCCGCAACTCCGCCCAGCACGGTGAACACCAGCACGGCCGCCACGAACGTAGCGCCACGAAAGACCCGCTCACGCAGCCGCTGCCCCGCCGCGTGTCGCGGATCGATGGCAGCCACAGTACTCATCGTGGGCCGTAACCTGTCACTTTAGGTCTTCCGGGTAAGCGCGGCGGCCCCCGGCTCACTGCCGGGCGGCCGCCGTTTCGAGAGCGCACGCTGCCACGCGCGTGCGGCGGAGGCCCGCCGCACACGCGCGGGCATCAGGTTACATCCGTTTACCGCCCGAAGGAGCACTGGCGGTCGCCGGTGCACCCTTGATGTCGGCCTTCCAGGTCGCCCGGATCATCTTGATCAGGCTCTCGGGCAGCGCCACGTAGTCGAGCTCCGCCGCCATCTTGCCACCGTTGCGGTAAGCCCAATCGAAAAACTTCAGCGCCGCGGCGGTCGCGGCCGGATCGGGCGGAACGCGGTACACCAGGATGAAGCTCGCTCCGGTGATCGGCCAGCTACCCGCACCGGGCTGAGCGGTGAGGATCAGGTGATAGGCCGATGCATGCGCCCAGTCGGCGCTCGCCGCGGCCGCCTGGAACGACGCGGCGCTCGGCGCGACGGCCCTGCCTGCGGAGTTGATCAGGTCACAGTACGCCATTCGGATCTGCTTGGCGTAGGCGTACTCGACGTAGCCGATCGCGCCGTCGGTCTGCGTGCTCATGCTGGCGACGCCCTCGTTACCCTTGGCGCCGATGCCGACCGGCCACTGCACCGAGGTATTGGCGCCGACCGTGTCCTTGAACTTCGGGCTCGACTTGGACAGGTAGTCGGTGAACAGGAAGTTGGTTCCCGAGCCGTCGGAGCGATCGATCGGCGCGATGGTGGTGCCAAGCAGCGCGAGCTTCGGATTGAGCTTGCGGATGCGCGGGTCGTTCCACTTGCTGATCTCACCGAGGTAGATCGCCGCTACGGTCGCGCCGTCGAGCGTCATCTGCCCGGGCCCGACACCTTTGATATTCACCACCGGCACGACGCCGCCGATGATCATCGGGAACTGCACCAGGCCCGCCTCCTTCACGTCCTCGGGCTGCAACGGCATGTCCGAGGCGCCGAACGTGACGGTCTTCGCCTTGATCTGCTTGATCCCGCCGCCCGAGCCGATCGACTGATAGTTCAGTCCGATTCCGGTTTGTGTCTTGTAGGCGTCCGCCCACTTCGAATAGATGGGATACGGGAAGGTGGCGCCGGCGCCGGAGATGTCGGCAGCCGGTGCGGCCGCGGCGAACGCCGCGGCGCCGGCCAACGCCATCAGCATCCGCTCCAGTCTGGGTAACTTCATGATTCCACTCCTGCAAGCTGCACGAACTCTCGTGCCAGGCCCCTTCGAGGTCGGCCCCGCGAGGCGCCCGCACGGGTCGCACAGCATTAGATGACAATGATGTGACGCTCTGATGACAGCGGCCCGGGCACACGAGGCCCTGCACCGCAGCGGTCACATCCTGGTGACCCGTACACAGTGTTACCGTGCGAGTTTTCAGCGTCGTGACAGCCTGGAACTTGCCCCTAAGGCGGGCATCACCGTATAAACGCGAGCCGCTCACTTAAGCCTTCCGGCGGCGGCCCGTGAGGTTAGCGAGCAGCGATGTCCCAAACCGTTGAACTGGCAAAGAACCTGATGGCGCGACGGTCGGTCACCCCCGCCGACGAGGGTTGTCAGCAGGTCATGAGCGAGCGCCTCGCGACGCTCGGCTTCACGATCGAGCCGCTGCGCTTCGGCAACGTGGAGAACTTCTGGGCGAAGCGCGCCGGAGCGGGCCCGGTGTTCTGTTTCGCCGGACACACGGACGTGGTGCCCACGGGGCCCCTCGAGGAGTGGCGCAGCGACCCGTTTGCACCCGCGATCCGCGCGGGTGTGCTGTACGGCCGCGGTGCCGCGGATATGAAAACCGGGCTCGCGGCCATGGTCACGGCCACCGAGGAGTTCGTCCGCGCGCACCCAGATCACAAAGGATCGATCGCCTTTCTCATCACCAGCGACGAGGAGGGGCCGTCGGTCGACGGCACGCGGCGCGTGGTTCAGACCCTCGCAGAGCGCGGCGAGCGGATCGACTGGTGCGTGGTCGGCGAGCCCTCGAGCGAGGAGCGCATCGGAGACACCATCAAGGTGGGACGGCGCGGCTCCTTAAGCGGCCGGCTCACCGTGCACGGCGTGCAGGGTCACGTCGCCTATCCGCAGCTCGCCGAGAATCCGGTGCACACTCTCGCGCCGGCGCTCGCCGAGCTCACGCGGCACGTGTGGGATCAGGGCACCGAGCATTTTCAGCCGACGACTTTCCAGGTCTCCAATCTCAATGCCGGCACCGGCGCCCCGAACGTCATCCCCGGGGAGCTCAAGGCGCGCTTCAATCTGCGTTACTCGCCGGTGCAGACGCTGGAGAAGCTCAAGGCCGTTGTGGAAGACATCCTGCGCCGGCACGGGGTGCGTTACACGCTGGAGTGGTACGTCTCGGGCGAGCCGTTCTGCACCCCGCCCGGCCTCCTGTCGCAGGCGGTTGGCGATGCCGTGGCGCAGGTCACCGGTGTCCCCCCGCGCTTATCGACCGGCGGGGGCACGTCCGACGGCCGATTCATCCGGCCCCTTGGCGCGCAGGTGGTGGAGCTCGGCGTGGTAAACGCCTCCATTCACAAGGTCAACGAGTGCGTGCGGGTCGAGGACATCGACGCCCTGCACCGCATGTACGTCAACGTCCTGCGGAAGCTCCTGACCTGAGGAATGAGCTTGCGGGCCTCAGGTTCGCGATCAGGCCCAGGCCTGCGAGCAGCAGCGCCCAGATCAGCACCCAGGCGGGCATGGCGAGCCCGAGGAAGCGCCAGTTGACCTCACCGCACTCCCCGCTCCCGGTGAGCACTTTGCGGATCACCTCGCCAACGGGCGCAAACCGCAGCATCACGGCAAGCGGCGCACCGCATGAGGGCAGGCTCCCGGGCGGCAGGCTCTGGATATAAAGCTGGCGTCCCGCCACGCCGATCGTCGCCAGCGCGAGGAGGCCGATCAGCAGCGCGTAGACGTAGCGGCCGTGGTTTGCCGGGTTATGGAGCGACGCGGCGAGGAACGCGAGCCCGAGGAGCGCGATGCCGATGCGCTGGAAGATGCACAACGGGCATGGGTCCAGCCCCAGGCCGTATTGCGCGTACAGCGCGTACGCGAGCAGCGCCACGCAGACCCCGAAGCCCAGGACATTGAGGAGGCGGCGGGACATCCGGCGCAGTTTAACGGAACGGCGGCGCGATTTTTACAATGAACTTAAGGAGCGGCGTCCGCCGTGCCGGAGCGGCCGCGCAGCTCGCGCTCGACGTCATCGAGCGAGGTGTGCCGGATATCCTTGCCGTGCACCATGTAGATGACGTACTCGCTGATGTTCTTGGCGTGATCGCCGATGCGCTCGAGAGCACGCACCACCCACATGACATCGAGCGCGCGGCGGATGGTCCGCGGGTCTTCCATCATGAAAGTGATGCTCTGGCGCTGGATGGCTTCGTATTCCTCGTCAACCAGGCGGTCCTGGCGCGCCACGCGCAGGGCCGAATCGACGTCCATGCGGGCGAACGCGTCGAGCGCGTCGTGCACCATCTCCGATACCACGCGGCCGAGATGTTTGATCTCGCGGTACTTGTCGGCGGGACGTTCCATGGTCGCGAGCCGCGAGGCGATATAGCCGATCTTCTCGCCCTCGTCCCCGATGCGCTCCAGGTCGGTGATGGTCTTGATGATCGCCACGATCACGCGCAGGTCGCCGGCGGCGGGGGCGCGTGTCGCGAGGATCTTGCTGCAGTCCTCATCGATCGTGACCTCCATGTTGTTCACCTGGCAGTCGTCCAGCGCGACGGACTCCCCGAGCGAGCTGTCGCCCTCCACCAGGGCGGTAATGGCTTTCTGCAGCTGCTGCTCGACGAAGCCGCCCATGCCGAGCACCTTGCTGCGCACGCGCTCGAGGTCCTCGTTGAAACGTCGCGAGATGTGGTGACTGAGGTCGGCGGTTTCCATGAGTTGGCGTCTCTTCGGCCTTGCTCGCGTCAGCGGCGCGCGGTCTCACGGGCGATCATAACGGAACTGCGGCGCCGTCGTAGCCCCGGATGCGCACATCGTAATTAGTCAGTTGCATGCGCAAGCTAAGCTGTTGCCGTACCCAGCACCTGCGGCATGCCCGCAGCCACGCGCTCGGGCGGAAAGTGACAGATGAAGGTGCTGCCCGCACCGAGGGTGCTCTGAATCTGGAGCCGTGCGCCGTGCCGCTGCAGGACGTGCTTCACGATGGCAAGCCCCAGCCCCGAGCCGCCGGTGGCGCGCGAGCGTCCGGCGTCGACCCGGTAGAAGCGCTCGGTAAGGCGCGGAATGTGCTCGGGCGGAATGCCCATGCCGGTATCGGTGACCGCCAGGTGCGCGCCGCCCGCATCGACCCACCAGTGCATGTCGATCGAGCCCTCGGGTGCCGTGTACTTCGCGGCGTTGTCCACCAGGTTGGAGAACGCCGAGTTAATCTCCGGTTCATCGCCGATGAGCAGCGCACCCGAGTCGATGCGCACGCGCACCTCGTGCGGATGCACGGCGCGCGCGAGCACGTCCTTGCGCAGCAGCGACAGCAGCGCCGCCACCTCGATGGGCGCGCCGCCCACGATCTCCTCGCTCTCCTCGAGCCGCGACAGCCCGATCAGGTCGCGGATGATGCCGGTCATGCGCTCGGCCTGCCGGCGCATCTCAGCCACGGGGCCCTGCAGGTCCGGAGCGAGCGCCGGGTCCTGGCCCAGGGTCTCGAGATACCCGCAAATCACGGTGAGCGGCGAGCGCAGCTCGTGGGAGGCGTTCGCCACGAAGTCGCGCCGCACCGCCTCCAGGCGCATCTGCCGCGATACATCGCTCACCAGCAGCAGCAGCTGGCCGTCTCCGTAGGGTACGACCTGCATCGACAGGTACCAGCCCTCGCCGGTCGCGGGCCGGATCATGACCGGGTTCGCGTAGTCCTGGGCGGCGAGGTAACGCACGAATTCCGGCTCGCGCAGCAGATTCGCGATGCGCATGCCGAGATCGTCCGTGCGGCGCAGCTGCAGCAGCCGAGCCGCCATGGGGTTGAACCACATGATCTCGCGCTGCGCGTTGAGAATGACCACGCCGTTGGGCAAGGCCGCCGTGGAGCGCTGCAGCTGGCGCATCAGCTGTACGAAACGCTGCTTGTGGAAGCGTTTGCGCCGGTGCAGGCGCACCACCTGGGCGATGATCTCGCCCCACACGCCGCCGACTTCCGGAGGATCGGCGTAGTTGCGGTGCCGCAGCCACCATTCCAGGCGAAACAGGTTGGCGAGCACCCATCCGAGGTGCACGATCAGCGCGCAGGCGAGTCCGCCCCAGGGATTGCCGAACAGCCAGCCGGCGCCTGCGCCGATCAGCACCGTGGCGAACAATCGGCCCGCCGCGAACCACCACGCCTGTGTCGCGGGTTGCATGGGTTGCGTACGCCTCTCTATGCCGTCCGCGCCGAGAAACGATACCCCGAGCCCCGGACGGTCTGCACCAAGCGATCGTACCCGAATTCCTCGAGCGCTTTGCGCAACCGCCGGATGTGCACGTCGATGGTCCGCTCTTCTACGTAGACGTTACCGCCCCAGATGCGATCGAGGAGCTGGTCGCGGGTATACACCCGCTCCGCGTGCGTCATGAAGAACTCGAGCATGCGGTACTCGGTAGGGCCCAGCCCGACCGTGCGCGCACCCACCATCACGCGGTGGCTCCCCTGGTCGAGCGCCAGGCCCCCGAATTCGATGAGCTCGTCCACCCCGCCCGGCGTGCTCCGGCGCAGCACCGCGTTGATGCGCGCCAGCAGCTCGCGCGGCGAGAAGGGCTTGGTGACGTAGTCATCGGCGCCGCCTTCAAGGCCTGCGACCTTGGCGCCCTCCTCGGCGCGCGCCGTGAGCATGATGACCGGCAGTTCACGGGTCTCGCGGTCGCGCTTGAGCGCGCGCGTCAGCTCCAGCCCGCTCATGTCCGGCAGCATCCAGTCGACCAGCACCAGGTCCGGGCGGGTGTCGGCGAGCACCGCGCGCGCGGCGCGGCAGTCTTCCGCCTCGCGAACCTCAAAGCCGGCGCGCTTGAGGCCAAACGCGATCAGCTCGCGGATCGGCCGCTCGTCCTCGACGATCAGAACCTGTTTGGCTGGCATGAATTCGCCGCGTGCGCCCGCATGGCGCGAGTATTACAGGAGCACTGTGTTACAGATTCGTGACAGAACTGCAACCGGGTGTGTCAGTTTAGTGACCGTGCCCTGATGAGCGTGGCGGGGGGCGGGTGGGCCACTTCATCCCGCAGATACACCGGCAGGGCCTGCTCCGGGTGCACAAGACGCCCGGCGAACACGTCGGGAACCGCCAGCAGCGCGATCTCGGCGGCGCGCGGGTGAAGGGCCTCCCGGACCCCCGTGAGGACCCCCGCGAGGGAGGCGCCGAGCTGCGGGTACGCCGCGAACCCGCTGCCGGCTCCGTGGGCCCCGGAGGCTCGCGCGCCGGCTGACCACCCGGGCGGCAGTGCCACCTGCCCGGGCGCACTCACGCGCTCATCACCCCAGGGGGCGGCCAGCCCGTCCGCGGCACGCTCGAAGCAGCCCCAGTACACCTCGCGCATCCGCGCGTCGTTGCACACCAGCACGCGCTTCGCGTCCGCCTCCGCCGCGAGGAGTCGTTGCGCAACCGCCCGCAGGTCCGAAACCGGCGCCACGGCAAGCCCCGACCCGTACGCCAGCCCCTGTGCGACGCTCGCCGCGAGCCGCACACCGGTAAAGGAGCCCGGGCCACGCCCGAAGGCGATCGCGGTCAGACTCGAGAGCGCCGCACCGCCCTCGGCCAACACCTCGTGGATCATCGGCAGGATGTGCTCGGCGTGCCCGCGCCCGAGCAAGCGCTCGCGCACGGTGAGCTGCCCGTCGATGAGCAGCGCCGCCGAGCAGTTTTCCGTGGCGGTATCGAGGGCGAGAATTCTCACCGGGCGCTCGCCTTAGCGCGCGTCGCCCGCGCTGCGTGCTTGCGCAGGAAGCGGCGCACGTCGTCCGCATCCTGCGTGACGGTCATCGGGGGTAGCGCCGCAAGAAACACCCGGCCGTAGCTGCGGCCGAGCATGCGCGGATCGCAGATGACCACCGCGCCGTAGTCGTCCTCGCTGCGGATCAGGCGCCCGGCTCCCTGCTTCAGTGCCAGCGCGGCCTCCGGGAGCTGGTAGTCGCGAAACGCGTTCCCACCGCTCGCCGTCAGGTGCTCGATGCGCGCGCGCACCAGCGGATCCTCCGGCGAGGCAAACGGCAGCTTCTCGATGATCACCAGGCGCAGGGCCTCGCCCTTGACGTCGACACCCTCCCAGAAGCTCGCCGTGCCGAGCAGCACCCCGTTGCCATCCTCGCGAAACTCCTGCAGCAGCCGCTCGCGCGGGGCCTCGCCCTGCACGAAGAGGCGATGCGGCCGGGCTTCGCCCCACCGTGCGCGCAGCAGCGCCGCACCCTGGGCGAGCGCACGGTGACTCGTGAACAGCACAAAGGTCCCGCCGCCCGCAGCCTCGATCAGCGGCAGTGCGGTGTCGATCACCGCGGACACGAACCCGGGCGAGCTCGGCTGCGGCATCGCGGCCGGCAGGTACAGCAGACTCTGGCGCTCATGATCGAACGGACTGTCGATGCGCAGCGTCGGACTTTCGAGGATTCCCAGCCGGCCGGTGAAGTGCCCGAATTCATCTCCGAGGGACAGCGTCGCCGAGGTGAAAATCCAGGCCCCGCGGCGCGACTGCACCAGGGAGCGAAAGCGCGCGGAGATATCGAACGGCATGAGACTGAGCGTAATTCCCCGCGCGGTGACCTCCACCGCCCGCGCGCCCTCGAGCTCATCGGGCGCGGCGATGCGCGCCAGCCTTCCCGCCAGCTCCGCGGCGCGCCCGGCGAGCTGCGCGAGCGCGGCATCGGTCCCCAGAGCAGACAGCGCCGCCGCAAGGCCCTCGAGGGATTGGGACAACTCGTGCGCGCCAGCGCTCCAGGGCGAGTCGCCCTGGGTCCAGGCGAAGCGCGCGCTCGCCGCGGCGCCGCCGGCCGGGCCCGCCGAGCGCAGCTGACGCAGGCTCTCCTCCACGCCGCGCACCGCGCGCGCGAGCTGCGCGTGCG
>JBOIAH010000389.1:0-3089 GCA_050739055.1 Steroidobacteraceae bacterium
ACAGAAACTCCAGCTGCGTCGCGCGCTCGACGCCCTCGGCCACGACCTGCAGGCCGAGGCCATGACACAGGGCGATGATCGAGCGCACGATCGCCGCCGAGCGCGGATTGCCGTCCACGCCCGCGATCAGCGCGCGGTCGAGCTTCACGCGCGTGATGGGCAGTTGCGCGAGCGAGGTGAGCGAAGAATAACCGATGCCGAAGTCATCGAGCGCGATGGCGACGCCGAGCGTGCGCAGGCGCCGCAGCGACTCGATGGTGGCCGGCCCGGTCTGAAATACGGTCTCGGTGATTTCGAGCTCGAGCGCGCTGGCCGGCAGCTGCGCGGCCTCGAGCGCGCGCGCCACGTGCTCCACGAAGTCGCTCTCGAAGAGCTGCGGCGGCGACACGTTGATCGCTACGCTGGCGCGCTGCCAGCCCTGGGCGCGCCACAGCGCCGCAGCCGCGGCGGCCGATTGCAGGATCCAGTCCGTCAGATCGTGGATCAGACCGGTCTTCTCGGCGACGTCAATGAACTCCTGCGCGGCGGCGATGCGGCCGTCGGGCTTGCGCCAGCGCAGCAGCGCCTCCATGTGCGTGGATTCGAAGGTATGCAGCGCCAGCTGCGGCTGGTACATGAGCAGCAGCTCGCCGCCCTCGACCGCGCGGCGCAGCGACTGCTCGAGGCGGAAGCGCTGCGCCGCGGCATCGTACAGCTCCGGGCTGTAGAGCGTGACGCGGTTGCGTCCGAGCTCCTTGGCGCGAAACAGCGCCACATCCGCGGCGCGCAGCAGCCCTTCGGCGTCGGCGGCGTGGTCGGGGTAGAAGCTCGCACCGACGCTGACGCTGGTGGTGAGCACGCGTCCGTCGACGAGGAGCGGTTGCTGCAAAGTCTCGAGGATCTGGGCCGCGTGCTGCTCGACCTGTTCACTGGATGTAACGTTCTCGAGCAGTACCGTGAATTCATCGCCCCCCAGGCGTGCCAGCAGCCCCCGGGAGCGGGTAGCCGCATGCAGGCGCTGGGCGATGTGCTGCAGCACGCGATCGCCGAAGCTGTGCCCAAGGGTGTCGTTGATCGACTTGAAGTTGTCCACGTCCACGAACAGCAGCGCCAGGCGCTGCTGGTTGGCGGCGCGCGCCAGCGCGCCCTGCAGATGCGCGGACAGCTTGCGGCGGTTGGGAAGCTGCGTGAGTGGATCATGGTACGCAAGGTGGTGCAGCTGCCGGGTGCGCTGGGCTACGCGCTGCTCGAGTTCCGCCTGGTGCTCGCGCAGCTCCGCCTCCGCGGAGGCGATCCGGTCCGCCATGGTGTTGAATGACTCGGCGAGCTCGTCGAGCTCCGCCGAACCGCCGCGCGCGGCGCGCGCGCGCCGGTCCCCGCCGGCCAGCAGGCGCGTGGCGGCCGTCAGGCGGCGCACCGGCAGGCTGATGCTCACGGCCAGCAGCACCGACACCAGCAGCAGCAGCCCCAGCACCTGTGCCGCGGTGTTCCTGAGCGTCTGCTCGGCAACCTCGGCGGCGGTGGCGGCGTGTTCCGCCGCCTGCAGCAGGCCGGCGCGCGCCGGCTTCTGCAACTGCTCCTGTATGTCGACGGTGAGCGCGGCGCTGTCCTCGACCAGACTGTGCCACTGCGCATCGCTCTGCGCGTCGTAGCGCTCGATCTGCAGCCGCAGACGCGCCGCCTGCAGAAAGTCCTGCCGCACGAGTCCCAGCCACGCCTCGCCGGGGGAGCTCTCGAATTCTGCGAGGTGCGAGCCGAGCAGCGCCATGAAATCGCGCTCGCGGCGCGCAATCACCACCGGCGTGGCGACGCTGCCGCGCACCGCGTTGATGGCCGATTGGAGCTCGGCGAGCGAGCGGCGCGCGATGACCTGCGTGCCATTGATGGCGAGGCCCGAACCGCCGGCGGCGACGATGTGCTGGTAGACGCGGTTGAGTGCCGTCTGGCGCTCGTCAGCCCACTGCACCCGCTGCGCGGCGTGGCTCGCCAGCTGGCGCGCACTGGCGATGTGGCGGGTGAGTTGCGCGCGCAGGCCCTCGGCGGCCGCGGCAACCGAGCGCGGCGCGTTGCCGAAGTAGCCGGCGACCGCCGTCTCGAGCGCATCGCCCGCGGCGGTGATGTTGTTGAAGTTGGCGCCGTTGCGCGCTTGCACGAATTCGCCGACGGCGCGGTCGTAGGCGAGCAGTTTCCCCAGCACGGCGTTGGCACTGTCGGCGAGTGGCTCGTGCTCGTTCTGCATGCTGCGCACCGCGTCCAGTGCCGCGCGCGTGGTGTGCGTGGCGAGCGTCTCGCCCACGACCAGGATGGCGGCGACCGCGGCAAGTCCGAGGCCCAGCCGCCAGCCTATCCCCAGGCGCGGGCCGCGAATGCGCCGCGCGCGGCGTGCGGCCGGCGCAATGCCAGGCAGTTTCGGGGGCTGGGCCGTCTCGGTCATAGGTTGGTGCATACGACATAAGCCGCGGCCGGCAGATGACGACGCTTTTCTGCAGTCAATCGATTAACCGGGTCACTTGCCGAGCCCATGATGCGCGCCGCAATTGCGCAGCTTCCGTGGCGGGGATCGCATATCCGGCACGAGCCGGCGTGACCGACTGCCCGAACGGACGAGGGCGGGGTGGTTCGGCGCGGTGGCGGGGTGCCCCCCGCGGGCCGGTGGTCCGGTTCTTTGCCCTATACTAGCGCCAACGATGAAGGGCGGCCGCAAGCATGACCGAGCTCGCTGATACGTTCGATGCGGCGTTCTCCAAGGCGGTCGATCTGGGTAACCGGATCGCCGACAAGGACAAGGACGCTGACCTGTGGGATATCGCCGACGGGTTGCTCGCCGGAGCGCTGCAATACTGGCTGTACTCGCGCCAGCCGTGTGGCGATCCGCGCTGCCAGGACTGCATGCCCATCAGCACCGCGCAGGGCCGCATGGCGGAACTGAAGCGCCTGATGGAGCAGCTCGCCTCCGAGAGCGAGTACTTCCACACCCCGACCGACGCCAACGCCGGCCGCGCCTGAGGCTCACGCCTCGCGCCCGCGCGGCGCCTGAAGCGCCGTCAGACCGCGGCGCGCGCCGCCTTCACTCCCGCGCCCGCGACCTCATCCAGCGCCAGCTCGAACAG